>NZ_JAAVJL010000001.1:2280000-2580000 GCF_012863495.1 Pseudanabaena yagii GIHE-NHR1 | reverse complement strand
GCTTAAAGGCGATCGCGTTAATTTGCTGTTCGAGAAATTGACTCACCAAGGGAACTGCTATTTCGGCTGCACGTAGAGCCATCGCCATGCCATCACCACAAAGCGGCGTAATCATGCCCGCTGTATCACCAATCATACAGATATCGTTATAAAAGTTTTCTTTACGCGCAAAGCTAATCTGGCTTAAGCCCTGTAGAGAAGGCGAAACTCGCTGCATATGAGCAAAGCGATCGGCTAGTACAGGGTTTTTCGCCAAGGATTCAGGAATACCTAAATCTTGATGAATTGGCTCTTTCATCACTCGTTCATGGGCAATCCAACAAACATTGATTTCCCCAGTTTCAATTTGTGACAATCCACAATAACCATTGGGGAAACTATGCAACTCGATCACATCACCAATATCAATCCCTGTGAAATGTCCTTTATAGGCAATCCAAGGCGATCGCTTGGCGATAAATTTACGATTGAGTGTGCGATCGAGGGAAGATCTTTTCCCAAATGCTCCTAATACTAAGCGTCCAGAAAATTCTCCTTTAGTAGTACTAACTTGAAATCCCTCTGCAAGATTTCCCGTAACACCCGTAACCTTAGTATTGTCGATACAAGTGACATTCAAATCTTTGGCACGTTCAAATAGCATCAGGTCTAGTTGATAGCGACTAAGACCAAGAGCAGTGCTAGGCAATGGACTCCGAAAGGATGCGCCGCTAGAGGTAGTTAAGTAAGCACGATGAATCGGATGTGCGCCGACTTTGTGAACCTGTTCCAATATACCTAAGTTCTCAAATGCTGCGGTAACTTCAACGGAAAGGAACTCTCCGCAGAGTTTGTGTACAGGATAATGGCTTTGCTCTAGCAGTAATATACGATAACCAAGTTTTGCTAGTTGAATGGCAGCACTACAGCCCGATAGCCCAGCACCAATCGCGATCGCGTCATAATTCATATTTTATCCTGATATCATTGATTCTAAACTTTTAATGGAGTGACATTAAGTAAAACTGTTAAAAAACACTCTATTTTCGTTAGAAAGAATTTAACTTATACAGATTCGCTAAGATAAACTTTTTTAATTATAAAGTCTCTTCAAATTCTCCATGCACCACTCCGACAATAATGAGCAAAATGTTCGCAGTTTCGATTTAACAAATTGTATCTAAGTTTTTGTCTACGAAGTAGTTTATTAGCTCTCTCAACTACGATTTTGTGAGAACCTTTACGAGGACTATGTATAATCCCGTAGCGGTGTTTTCGTCCCATACGACGAAATTGTTTCAAACTAATTTTACTCACAATGCCATTATCCATTAGATGAATAACGCAGTTTTCCCCAACGTATATCCCATGATGCTGGTATCGCAATCCTAAATTAGGATGAATCTTAACTACAAAAATATGTGCTCCAAGATAAGGCTCATCTTTTCTACATGGAAGAGTACTATCTAGAGGATTACGAATGACAACAGGAACTATTTTGTTTGCTTGTTCTAATGATTTTTCAAGTTTCTTGGGTAAAACTTTTACTTCCTGAACAGATTTTCTTATACCCTTAAAATTTTTGTGAGTTATTCTCTTTAGTAATTTAATTGTCATTTATTTGTGTATATTATGAATTAGTAACCATCTATATTTTATTTGCCTTTAATAATTTTAACTCACCAAAAATAAGACCTTTATAAGCTTGACCTCAGAATTTCTTACTTGTATCTTGAAGTAAGTATAAATTGTTTGTTAACTTCGCTAACCTAGCAAAAGCCATGTCCTTGCAATATATAACTGACCAACAAGGCGAAAAAGTTGGAGTTGTGTTAGATATCACAACCTACAATCGGTTGACCTCAAATACTGATCCTGACCTACTACAAGGTCTAAGTATTCCTGAACTAGAAGCATTAGCTGAGAGTAAATTGACAACTGACTCTCAACAACAACTTAGTGACATGTTGGCACGTAATTCTGAAAATATCCTTTCAAACAATGAATTAGCTAAATTAGATCAACTTTTGCTCAGAGTGGATCAGTTAAATATTCTCAAAACTAGAGCTAGATATACCTTAAAAAGCATAGAGAACTATGCAAAATCAGCGTGAGCGTATATATTTCTGTCGATTTACAGCGTCAAATTCGGGGACGATTTTCCAACTGTTGTGCGTATTGCCAAACGGCTGAATCTCTGATTGTAACGACATTTGAAATTGAACATATTAATCCTCGCTCATTAGGCGGAGCTAAAACGTTTGAGAATCTATGCCTTTCTTGTCCGTCTTGCAATCGCTATAAATCGTCACGACAGACTGCAATTGACCCATTAAGCCAAGAATTAGTCCCACTATTTCATCCTCAAAAGCAAAAATGGTTAGAGGAATTTAATTGGGGAGAAGATAGCACAGAAATCATAGGGATTACGGCAATTGGTAGAGCAACCATTGCAGCACTAAAAATGAATCGTCCTGAATTAATTCGTGTACGCAGAATGTGGGTAAAGATGGGAGAACATCCACCTACTTCTATTACTTAAGCTCTACACTGCTTAATACCCAACGAAAGGCATAGCGCCACTTGAGCGAGAAATTGCTTAAACCTGCGGATTCGGCGATGCTTTTTAATTCAGGAGATTTGAATCCGCGCAAAACAGAAACGGGTGCATCATTCCGCACCATATCTACCGCAGGCAATAGCCTTGTAAGGGCATAGATGCCGTAATAGGCGAGGGGATGGCGATGTAAATCATTGATCAGAATTCCATGCTTGGATACACGCTGCATCGATCGCACAATTTGTACAGCATTCTCATGGGCAAAGTGATGTAAAAACATGGCAGCGATCGCTATATCAAACTCACCGTCATCGTAGGGAAGCGCCAGAGCATCGGCAACTTCCACATTAATTTTTGATTGCAAGTTTGACGGTAAACGCTTTTGTAAGGCAGAACGGGCATAGTCCACCGTTACGGGATTCGCATCGATCGCCACAACTTCGACATTAATCACAGAGGATTGCGCTGCTGCCCACCGCACAATATATTCAGGAAAATCGCCAATACCCGTACCCAAATCCAGAATGCGGATCGTTTGATTTGGTTGCGATCGCGATTTTGCTCTCAAAAAAGGAGCAATAATTTCCATCGTAGTTGCATAGCCACCCAAGAGTTGATTAATTGGGCGCAGTTGTTCTAAAGCATCCGTCAGGCGTTCATCCTGAATTGTGAAATCATCCATCAACTCATCTTGATCGGTGCGGATTTGAAATGAAGGCATAAATATTCCTAAAATAATTGATTGACTATGAATCTTGCCCTCACCCCCCAGCCCCCTCTCCCGCAGGAGAGGAGGAGCAAAAAATCTTGTTCCCCTCTCCTGCGGGAGAGGGGCTAGGGGTGAGGGTCTTAGACTTTCTGAAATAAACAACCTTCAATGGATAGTCCAGGACCAAAGGCTAAGGCAATTCCATGATGAAAAGTAGAATTAGAGCGATCGCTAATTCCTGCTTGATGTTTGGCTAATATCTCTTTGAGAATAAATAGAATCGTCGGCGAACTCATATTGCCATATTGCCGCAGAACATTATAGGAATCAGCAACCATGCGATCGCTTAAGGCAAAAATTGATTGGATTTGCTCAATGATTTTTCTACCCCCTGGGTGAATTGCCCAAAAATCAAGATTGTTTTGCGTAAGATGGTGTTTATTTAAGAAAGTTTGTAAATAATTAGGCAGATAAGCCGCAACTACTTCTGGAACCTTTGGTGATAAGCCCATCAGAAACCCCGTATCACCAATTGTCCAATTCATTAACTCTTCCGTATTCTCAATCAAGAGGCTACATCCATCGGTATAGGCAAGCTTTCCCTCTGCTTCCGCAAATGGATGGGAGGCAAGAATCGCTGCTGCTGCACCATCGGCAAAAATGGCATTAATAATTGTATTTTCGAGGGTATCGGCAACTTGGAAATGCAAGGAACATAACTCAACACATACTAATAGGACTTTGGCTTGGCGATCGCTTTGGCAAATGGCATGAGCGGCTTTTAATCCATTAAAAGCCGCATGGCAGCCCATAAATCCAATCATCGTGCGGGCGATCGTATAGGGCAGGCCCAATTGCTTAATTAAGTGCATATCTATCCCCGGGGCCGAAAAACCTGTGCAACTGACGACGATCAGATGCGTAATCTCTTGAGCAGTAAGTTTTGCCTGCGCGATCGCTTGTTCGGCTGCTTGTATAGCTAGTTTTGGGGCATAGATTGCATATATCTGATTACGACTAAAGGTGGTTGGTGTAGGTTTGAGTTCCCAATTAGGGGGATAGAGTTCAAAATGCTGAAGATCGCCACCATAGTCGGGAATACAACTATAGCGATAGTCAATACCAGAATTTGCATAAATTGCAGGAATTCTTTTTCTAATTGCCGCCGATAAACTTTCGGTTTGTAACATAAAGTCGGCGGCTTCAGTCTGGGTGCGCTTGTAGGGTGGGTTGGCAGTTGCGATCGCTTCTAAAACTGTATACATTTGATAAAACTGCCTAGGCTAGGATGAACAAGCATTAACTCAAGAGATTCAAGACACTCTATGAGGAAACTCCAAGGTTCACGTAAATAGCAGTAATAATTCAAGATTTGCTTTAAGGAACACTATAAGGCTAGGCGGCGCGATGCGCCGCCTAGCCTTATTAAGATTAAACTTTAACTAAAGGCTTGGCATCGGTGCGAATGGGAATAGAAATACACATCCCTTCCCTTGCCATTACAGATCCCGCAAATTTTTCTTTGGCTAAGCCTTCAAACTCATCTAATTGATCATCACTGCGTAGAGGATCGTGATGAAAAATTACTAGGGTTTTGACATTTGCTGCCTCAGCGACCTTGATCGCCTCTTGCCATGTCGAATGCCCCCAACCAATTTTGGGATTAGTAGTTGACCAATATTCCTCATCAGAATAGGTTGCATCCATAATCAAAACATCGGCATTGCGAGCAAGATGGACAAGATTCTGATCGATATGATCATGGAAATGCTCAGTATCCGTGGCATAAACTGCCGAGCGATCGCCAACGCTGACTCGATATCCTGTCGCTTCCCCCGGATGATTGAGCAATCCTGACTCAACCGTTACGCCATTCCCGACCTCAATTATGCTCGGAACTTCTACATCAAAAAATTTCAGACAGGAACCCATCACGCGCAATGGTACAGGAAAATTAGGATGGTGCATTTGTTCCTCTAGACGTTCCTGCATCGTTTGCCCAGTAGGAGCGATTTTGCCGTAAATTTTAAAAAGATTGCCCTTAATAAAAGCAGGCGTGAAAAAAGGAAACCCTTGAATATGATCCCAATGACTATGAGTAAAGAAAATACTCGCTTCGATGGGCATCTGCTTGAGTAAATGTTGTCCTAATACTCTAATCCCCGTTCCACCATCAAAGATAAGTCTTTTGCCTTGGCAGCGCATTTCTACACAGGGAGTGTTGCCACCATAGCGCACGGTACTTGAACCAGGGGTCGCTATGCTGCCACGTACACCCCAAAAATGAATAGAAAACTCGCTGTCAGAAATGGACATTAGCTAACTCAGTGTCAGAGAATTTTGAACCATTGGGGTAAGCCTGAAAATCTAGTGAACTTTAAGCTTATATGTACTTGTCTAAAAACTGCTATACCTTGAGTTAGGTACTAGTTAGGAGAAGAGTTATTACTATTCGCCATACCCCTAACTTTAAGTTTAACAGTCACACATAATAAGCAAGACAAGAATAGACGAGCATTGCTATCGAGAAGTTGGATCAGAATTACCCAGCTAATTTAACTAGATTTGAGTATATGCTAACCCTATGTATTGAGATGTGGCTATCAGCTTTTAGTACTAGCTAGATTACCCATAACAGTTTGGTATCGTTTTTTAATGGGTATTGACTCATTCGATATTAGATCTTTTGAGATTTTTTGTAGATTCGGGATACAAGTTTGTGGTAGTAACTCAACCAATAGAAATAACAAATTCGCCATCTATTGTGCCCTCTAGCTCTTTAGCTTTAGCGATCGCAGGTATGAAATGCGCGGGTTGTGTGGCAGTTGTAGAAAAGCGTTTGCTTGGCTGTGAAGGAGTCAAAGCTGCGAGTGTAAATTTATTAACTGAGAAAGCAACTGTCGTTTATAGCGGTGAGACTACACCACAGGATTTTGCCCCGCAGTTAATTGAAGCGATCGCGAAGGCAGGATTTTCAGCGGAGTTTATTGATCAAAGCGATCGCCAGTCAAAGCTTAAATCTCTTAATGCAACCGTTCCACCAACTCTATGGTTTGGCATTAGTCAAGAAGTAGCTATTCCTGCATCGCTGGTAATTCTAGCGATCGTCGGACATTTAGGATTAATCGGGGTGGTGGATCTACCGCTCTTTGGCAATATGTATGCCCATTGGATCGTTTCTACGGTGGCACTTGGCTGGGTTGGTCGTCCGATCTGGTGGGATGGTTTGAAATCATTATGGTATCGCGCCCCAAACATGAACTCCTTGGTGGGACTGGGAACGATTTCCGCCTATTTGGCAAGCACGATCGCTTTATATGTACCGCAGCTAGGTTGGCAATGCTTCTTTGAAGAACCTGTCATGCTTTTGGGGTTTGTGCTGTTAGGACAGGCTTTATTAGAACGGGCTAAGGGCAAAGCCTCCAACGCTATCCGTGCGCTCATGGAGTTGCAACCTGCGAGTGCTAGATTGCTTGTCAATTCTACTGATGGTGAGATTCAAGTCCCGATCGCTGTGGAAGATTTGCAAGTTGGAGATCGCATCGTGGTTTGGGCTGGCGAAAAAATCCCTGTCGATGGTGAGATCATTACGGGTAGCTCTAGTGTTGATGAGTCAATGCTCACAGGGGAATCGATGCCTGTGGCGAAGCAATTAGGCGCAAGGGTCACAGGGGCAACTCTGAATTTGACGGGAGCAATTACTGTCCAAGTTTTACAAACTGGTGCAGAAACGACCTTGGCACGGATTGTGTCACTGGTGGAGTCAGCACAGGCAAGTAAAGCACCGATTCAGTACTTAGCCGATCGCGTGGCGGGATATTTCGCCTACTCGGTGATGGCAATCTCAGCATTAACCTTTCTCATTTGGTATGGCTTGCTCCATACGGAAATCGTATTTAGTTTGCGCTTAGCGATCGCGGTTTTAGTAGTAGCTTGCCCCTGTGCATTGGGCTTAGCCACACCGACAGCAATCATGGTCGGCACAGGCATGGGCGCAGAAAAAGGAATTTTAATCAAGGGTGGGGCAAGTCTAGAAAAAATCGATCAATTGTCCGCAGTTGTCTTTGACAAAACTGGGACTTTGACAACGGGCAAACCTGAAGTTACAGACGTGATCACCAATGACTTAATGGTGTTTGGGAAAAGCATGATCGATCAAACTACTTTTAAAAGTCTGATTGATCGCGAAGTGCCGACATCGGCTCTAAGGGTTTTACAACTAGCGGCTAGTGCCGAAGTCGGCGCAAACCATATCCTTGGCGCAGCAACGATCGCCAAAGCCCAAGAGCTAAACATCGAGCTACTACCAACCCAATCTTCGCAAATTGTGGCTGGTTGCGGTGTGGAAGCCTTACTCACAACTGGCGAAATGATTCTAGTGGGTAATGCGGCATGGTTAAACGATCGCCAAGTGACAATTCCTAGTGAAATTTCAGAGCGATCGCAACAGTTAGCCCAGTTAGGTAAAACTCCAATTTTCGTGGGAGTGAATACTCAACTCTTGGGGATAATTGCAATTCGCGATCGCCTTAAACCCGAAGCCCCTGAAGTTGTGCGCCAAATTGAAGCAATGGGTTTACAGGTTTGGATGCTCACAGGCGATCGCCAAGAAACAGCGATCGCGATCGCTAATCAGTTAGGTATACCCGCCGAAAGAGCGATCGCGGAAGTGAAACCCGATGGCAAAGCCGATGCAATTCTCAAATTACTCGCAGAAGGTCAGCGTGTGGCGATGGTTGGCGATGGGGTCAATGATGCCCCTGCCCTTGCCAGTGCCACTGTCGGCATTGCCCTCAGTTCAGGAACTGATGTGGCAATGGAAACTGCGGATATTGTGTTGATGCGTCATGGGCTGAGCGATGTTGTCCCTGCGATCGAACTCAGTCGCGCCACCTTCAGCAAAATTCGCCAAAATCTATTTTGGGCTTTTGCCTATAACACTTTAGCGATCCCCGTTGCCGCAGGTATTCTCTATCCCAGTTTTGGCATCTCTCTCAATCCCACGATCGCAGGTTTAGCAATGGCTCTTAGTTCCGTCAGCGTTGTGATGAGTTCACTATCATTGAGAGCTAGAAATTAGGCAAAGCCGAACCAAGAAATTTTTAAAAGTGTTGCTCCGCAACACTTTTAAAAATTTCTTGGTTCGGTTAATCAAAAATTGCTGTCAAAGATTTAGAGAAATATAATGGATTGGATTAATTTAATTATTGCGGGACTATTGGAAGTTGTTTGGGCGAGTAGCTTGAAATATACCGATGGCTTTACGAAACCTATTCCTAGCCTGATTACGATTGCCACCCTTGTCGCCAGTTTTATCCTTCTTGCCCAAGCCTTAAAAACCTTACCCGTTGGCACAGGCTATGCCGTATGGACAGGTATTGGTGTCGTCGGAACTGCGATCGTTGGTTCCGTATTTTTAGGAGAACCCCGTGACCTAACGCGATTTATCTGTATTAGTCTGATTATTGGTGGAATAGTTGGTTTGCGGTTTACAAGTGCAAAATGATAGGATGGGCGTTGCTTTGCCATATCCTATTGCCTAAAACTAAAGAAATAAAAGAATGGATTCTCAGTCGTTAAACGATAAATCTTGGAATGCGAAATCATTACTATTAAGTGTTCTTAGCCTGTTGTCTGTTTTTTTTATTATCCTGACGTTGCAGGTAAGTTGGAATAATCCACAGGAGCAGACAAAATTAGATTTGCTACAAACAGATTTAATTTTGCAAGTGACCCAATCAGTTAATCAAGAAAAGGATCATTTCGCAGGAGATTTCTTGCAATCACTGATCAGTGATGGAGATCCTCAAGATATCTATACGCAGTCCCTAAGAAGTTACCAAGAGGTGCTTCAAGCGAATAAATCTGCTTTTGAGCGGCTTTCCCAAGATGTGAGTGGTGCAGATTCTCAATCTATCTCGAAACAACTCCAAAAAAAGCAAAATGCCGTCAGCGAGATCAGTATGCGGGCAGGATTGCTCCAGATCCAAACGGGAGATATTCAAGGCGCAATCACAACATGGTCAAACGTTAAGGAGATAGAGGGCGAATCCATGACCAGCTATGGATTAACTACCCAAATTCTCCAAGGATTATGGTCAGAACCAACCATATTGTTCCCTAATGCAGAAACTCAAATTAGAAATACCCTTGATGGTTGGTATCGCCAAGTTGCACTCACTAAGCTCTATCAAGCTCAACAAAGAAGTGAAGAATTAAGCAACCTCGCCCAACAAGCTCAAATCGCTGTAGAGACAGCAATTAAACGCCTTATAATTGTCAATTCCATTCCACTAATCGGTGGCAGTATTGGCGTTTTGCTCTGGTTAGGGCTACTAGTTCAATGGATTTTCTTTCGTAAATCCTCTCCCTTTTATACCAAATCAGATACCAAATCAGAAAGCGCGGCTAATCAAACTTCCAATCAAATTAACTGGCAAGTTCCTTGGGGAATGGAGACGATTTGGGAAGTTATGGTTTTATGGTTCTCTGCTTTTTGCTTAATTACTCAGTTAGTATTGCCCTTAATTTTTGAACTATTAGGAATTGAATCAAGAGTTAGCGAAGATTATACATTACAAGCCTTGTTGGTGCTGATTCCCTATACAGTCTCGGTTATGCCGATGCTGCCGATTTTACGGTTTAGTCTGGCTGCCTATCGTCCCTTGCCTGAAGGTTGGTTCCGCTTTAAATTGACTTCGCCACAATGGCTAGTATGGGGAATTGGTGGTTATTTTGCTGCTGTGCCACTGGTGCTAATTGTCTCTGTGATCAGCCAAAAGTTTCTCCAAGGTCAAGGTGGTGGTAATCCCCTGTTGCCAATTTTGACGGAAAGCCAAAATATTTTGCCAAAGCTTCTGCTCTGGTCAACTTTGGCGATCGCTGCACCATTTTTCGAGGAATACCTATTTCGCGGATTTTTATTACCTTCACTGACCAAGTTTTTACCAGTTTGGGGGGCGATCGCTACTAGCGGATTTTTATTTGCACTCGCCCATTTGAATATTGCAGACATTATTCCCCTAAGTGTTTTGGGAATAGTAATGGGATTTGTCTATTGGCGATCGAAAAACCTTTTATCTTCCATGCTATTACATTGCCTATGGAATAGTGGTAGCTTCTTAGCCCTAATTGCTTTAGGTGGTAAGTAGTAAGTAATTGGAACTGTAGCACTGAGTGTTCGTTACAGTTCTAATTTTCGTTTGACAATTGATCTAGTTAGCTACAACAAAACCCCAAAAGCCGTGGCGCACGATGCGCGTGCGCCATGGCTTTTGGGGTTTATGTCTCGATGCTTAGGTGATAGAAATCACAGAAGATCTGTGAGTAATTCCTTTAAATATGGAGCGCGAAATCACCAGCCTAACCTTCAAAAAGCTAGATATTATTGACATCAAGATTTAAAGGGAAGGAATAAGGCAATGATGGAAGTTACTATTGGCGAATTGATGGTTAAATCCTACGGTGCAGTGATTGCATTTTTATTACTCGCAATCATTCTCTAAATCCCCGAAATCACAGGTTTTTAAGATAGCAAAAGCTGCGGTACTTTATACCGCAGCTTTTGCTTTGAAGTAATTTTTTATACTGACTTGGCACTGAGAGAATCTTTTGAGATATTGACTTCGCCAAGATCTCAAAAGATTCTCTGGCATACTTTAAACAGGCTGTAGCTTTGGTTTATTTGTTGATGCCTGTGATAGCGATCGCATTTTTGGTTACTGAGCATCACAGGATCTATAGCTGTGAGATCGCCATCCATTCCTAGAGAGAAAGCCATACTTATATCCATAGAGAAATTCTTGCAAAGGGTAAAAGTAATGATCCTCAATTCACTAAATCAAGTTCGCTCCATAGTCATCAATACTATTACTGGCACAGAAAAAGCAATTATCTTCTTAGGCAAAATTTTTGTAGCTGATAAAAATTATGACTCTCTTAATGAAGCGATCGCAGGATGTAGAAGAGATTTAGATTTATGTATGGCACTATTAATTACCCCAAATGCCAATCAGTTTAGTGTTTGGATTGCAATTCCTCATGAATTAATTCTGAACTAAATTGTTAACTAAGGATAGTCATATATGGGTGGTTATATAGCAATCCCAAATGGTTTGTGGAAGCGCACCCCTTCGGGGTGCACTTCCACAAACCTAAAAATCTAAAAATGATTTAGGGTGGTTATAGGCAGAGCAAAGCTCTGCCTATAACCTTTTGTAGCGAAAGGTATTGATCAGGCGATCACTACTGTCAAATGTAGAATTATTAAGATTAATCCTTATACTTAGGTACTGATAATCCCAGATTTCCTAAAATATCTAATGATTTGGCTTTGGGCAGAGGATTTTTCCGTTGAATAACAATAACCCCTATTTAAATAATCGCAAATTCCGCCACATCAGTATGGGCTGGATTGGTTACTGTGTGAGTATTTCTGGTAAAGATGTTTTTCTATTTATTCCTGAACAAGATCGGATTGCCTGCATTGGTAAAGGTGACTTGATTGAGATTCGCTGAGCATTAAAGTTTTGGGCGATCGCTATTTATCGACATCAACCATTGACTTAGCTCCCCAAAAGAAAAAGGCTCGCAAAGCGAGCCTTTTTCTTTTGGGGATTAGATTTAATTACCCATTTGACGACGAAGAGCTTCTAGCTCAGCATCGATCGCTGCACCAACACTTGGTCTTGCCGCATCCGATGGAGGTAATGCGCCTTGAGGTGTGGGACTACTAGAAATCATCTTTGCCTTGAGGGCGGCGAGTTCATCATCGACACCACTACCAGCTTCTAGCTGAGCAAACTGTGATTCTAGATTGTCCATACCCAGTTCAGAGCTAGCACTTGCCTTAGCTTCTGCCATTAATACACGCTCTTCCATGCGCTCAAACGTCGCAGCAGCAGAGTTAGTATTTACCTTGCCCAACATATTGTTGAGATTTTCTTGAGCTTTAGCCGATTGCAATCTTGCCTTAAGCATTTCTTTCTTGGTTTTCGCCTCAGAAATCTTGCCTTCGATCGCAATTAGATTTTTCTTGAGAGTATCTACTTGAGTTGTTTGTTGATCCAACCCAACCTTTAAAGTTGCCGCCGCGTCCGCATGGGTTTTCTTGCGACTGAGAGCTTCCCTTGCTAGGTTTTCATCTCCCTTTTGGAGAGCTAGCATTGCCCGCTTTTCCCATTCTTGGGCTTGAGTTGCACTTTGATTATATTGTTGCTCTTGGCGCTTGAGGGCAGCCATTGATTGCGCGACAGCTTGGCGCAATTGCACCAAATCTTCTTGCATATCAATGATTGATTGCTCCAGAATTTTTTCTGGATCTTCAGCAGCCGTAACCATTGCATTTACATTGGACTTGACCACCATACCAATGCGATCGAGTAATCCCATAATCCTGTCCTTTGCGTTAGGGAGTAAATTGTCTACATACTATCATGAACAAAAAACATCGGCGTTGGGATATAACACCGATGTTTTTCTATATTTATAGCAGCTCCGGGATTTGAACCCGGGACCTACGGATTATGAGACCGTCGCTCTAACCACCTGAGCCAAGCTGCCGCATTTGTTAATATAACATAGCTGATGTAAATTTTTTGCAATATTTGGTTTGAATTTTTGATCGTGACAGCGATTTATGCTTGTTTAAAATCCAGATAAATTTTCAAAAAGCTTGCTTTGCAAGCTTTTTGAAAATTTATCTGGACTACCCAAAGATAAAAGGCAGGGCGAATCTCTGCCTTTTATCTTTGGGGGGATGTACCGTAACATATTGTTCCTTC
Source organism: Pseudanabaena yagii GIHE-NHR1 (assembly GCF_012863495.1). Classification (NCBI taxonomy): domain Bacteria; kingdom Bacillati; phylum Cyanobacteriota; class Cyanophyceae; order Pseudanabaenales; family Pseudanabaenaceae; genus Pseudanabaena; species Pseudanabaena yagii. Next base: position 2,566,970 of record NZ_JAAVJL010000001.1, on the reverse strand, counting down.
GTGGTAAAACTCAATACACCAACCAGTAAAGGGTTCAAAGATCCATGTATCCCAATCTTGCGCCACAATTTCCGCGATCACAGGTTTAACCAGTTGTAAGGGCATTTCTAAAGTGGGCTGATGGGCAGAACACCAGAGGATATTGACATTGGGGCTGATTAATTGCTTAACCTGACAAAGCTGCTGAAAAGCTAAAATCGCATCATCATCACTATGCCAATTTACACAGATACTTTCAGGGACAAGCTGCCAGTCGATTTGTCCATATTGCCAAGGGAAAGACTGGCTCAGCCATTGCTCTAGATGTTGTGCAGCAGAGCTATTGGGCAAGAAGATCTGGCAAGCATCTATTGGAATGCCTACATCTGTTAGCCAATTTTGCACTGCTTTTAACTGCGATCGCTGGTGAAACTTAGTTTTTGGGCTAATTTAGCTTGGCTCAATAGGAGAATCGGGGAGGTCAAGAAAGTAGAGAGTCCAGCAAAGCGCTTAGCAAAGTTTTACCCATCCTCTTATGCATTATGAACAAACTCAAAGCAGCTCATCAAATACAAAGGCAACTTTTCTTGAGAAATACCGCGATGAGGACGTAACCAAGAGCGCAAAAGCGACCAAAAGCCTTCCATGGTATTGACGTGAACCTCGCAAAAGCCTTCCCCATCTTCATCTCTTGCATATTCTCCCGCGCCATGACAAACAGTTTTGTGAGCATAAGCTTGTAAAGGGGTGTAAATAGCATATTCGTCAGTGTAAACCAAAGTACCAAGAGAAATTGTTGCTTTAATCAGAGACTCAATAGTGCGTTATTGCACGTTTTCTAACATGCGAATTACCACTTCACCACCGCGTTGAATCATGCCGAAGATGGGTGGTTTTTCTTTTTCGAGTGTCCCCTGACCCCGAATCCCCTTGAGCAGATTACGCCTGGACGGTTACCTTACAACGATTAGTTCACAACTGGATGAGACCTCATGTGGGCTCAGGGAAGAATAAGACTCCTGCTAAGACGATCGGGCTATATCATCGTCCGATTTCGATTCTGGAGTTGCTATCACTACGAGGCTTTCACTCCCTCACGATTTAACTGACCAGTGCCCAGCACTTTCAAAAATATTTCTGGGTTTTACGTAATTGCAAAGCGCTGTATCTAGGCTAGAATTTGATTCTAAAGTTATGGGAGAAAAAGTATGAATTTACTTTATCCTCAGTCTCAACAAAGTAGTAGCGATTTATCTTACCCTGTCAAGATTAATAGCGCTAGAAGTCAGTTATTTTCAGTTAGAACATTTCTGGCAGGTGCATGGCTGGATTTGCAAGCCTCATCTGGCTTTGCCAAGCGTCTGTTTTTACAAAATATAGCCCAACGTTATCGTTATTCATCTCTTGGCTTATTTTGGGCTTTTGTGCCTTCAGCTTTAGTCGCTATATTACTGACATTGGGACAGCGAGATCGCATTCCGATTTTAATTGGTGGGCAAGTTCCACCTCAAGTTTATGGTGTCTTTGGAGTAGTTATGGCACAGACCTTTCTGGAAGCATTGAATATTCAGTGTAGTTCTCTTACGCGATACATTCACTTATTAGCCCGACAAAAAATCCCTATAGAAGGGATAATGATAGCTGGTTTAGCAGAGTCTACTTTTAGCTTTTTGATGCGATTTCCAGTGTTAGTAGCTATTTTGTTAGTTTTTAATATTACTCCTAGTATAACATTTATTCTAGCGCTATTAGGTATTATATTAATTATTGGATTAGGTTCTGGTTTGGGTTTATTATTAGCTCCTTGTAATTCTTTAACTAAAGATTTAGAAAATGTGATACAGGTTTTTCCTTGGGTTCTATTTCTCGTTACTCCTGTCTTTGTCGTCATCCAACCAGGAACTTGGCTTTACTTCGTGCAAATATGTAATCCTTTAACTTACATATTTGAAGCTGTAAGATTTTTAACTTATGGTGTTGGTTCAATTAATCCTTTGGCTTTATTTCTATTAATGCCTCTAACAATATTATTGATGTTAGGAAGTTGGTTGTTTTGCCGCCTGTGTTTACCTCATATAATTGAAAGATCTCTAGCTTAATCATGGCAAAAATACTATTAGAAGTAAATCATTTATCAAAACGATTTTGCAGTGATCCCAAGTTAGCATTACGTTATACAATTCAGGATATTTTTTGGGAGTTTCGTCGCAGAGCAGAAGGAGAAAATTATCTTCGCCAGGGGGAATTTTGGTCTCTTTACGATGTCAATCTACAACTAAAAGCTGGGGAAGTACTGGGATTAGTTGGACATAATGGGGCAGGGAAAAGTACATTAATTAACTTAATTACGGGAATTTTGCGCCCTACTTTGGGTGAGGTGAGATGGAATACCAATCAAGTGGTAATGATAGACAATCAATCTGGATTAAATGCTGTGCAAACAGGAAGAGAAAACATCTACAACAAATTATCAATGTATGGAGTTAATGAACAGCAAATTAAGAAAAATATTCATAATATTATTGATTATTCAGGTATTGAAAGCTTTATTGACGCACCTGTGGGTACATACAGTACAGGGATGCGCTTGCGGTTAGCATTTTCTATTTATACGCAACTGCATCCAGATATTTTTATCATAGATGAAGCTTTAGGGGGAGGAGATATTCGCTTTCAGCAGAAGTTTCAAATTTATCTGAGAGACTATGTTGAAAAGGGTGGAGCTATACTACTGGTTTCTCATCAAATACCTCAAATTAAATCACTTTGTCACCGTGTCATTCTTTTGAATCAGGGACAAGTATATGACACAGGCGAACCAGATACGATAATTCACACTTACAATGAATTGATAGAACAGAGTTATTCCCAGTCAATAGACAATAATCTATCCCAACAAGCCAATAAAGATGAAGATTTAATAACAGGAGAAAAATTTGGTACAGTTAAAATTGAACAAGTGGAGGTAGTTGCCACCGATGGGAAAGAAATTTTTCCAGGTAGTCAAGTTCAAATTCAATTAACTTGTCATTCACAACTTGATAAATACCCAATTCTTATTGGTTTTGCTTTAAGAAAAGATGAACTTTTTCTGATGGCAAATATGACTGGGATTTATGGAGATCAGCATTATCAAATAAAAGCAGGACAAAATGAATTTAGATGCACAATTAATCAATTGCCTCTCCTCCCAGGAAAATATCAGTTAGAAGTATATGTTGTGGACTATGACACCCATGACATTTTAGGAAGAAAAGGGATCAGGGATCAACTTTACAGCTTTGAGGTTAAAGGTTTGGCAGACCCTAGTTTGAATTTTTCTCGAAGTTCTAAATGCCTATTTCATATTCCAGTACAATGGGAATAGAAATTACTATTCTATTGTTTTTAGACTTTTTATGATGAAACACAAGCTGCCTCCGATTTATTTTCTGCATATTCCCAAAACTGCTGGTTCTTCCTTAGGTCAATTAATTCTTTGCTCCTACCCTCAAGGCTCACAACTCAATTGTTCGCTATCACAACTGTTACAAATGAGCAGAGAGGAAATTAGTCAATTCAAATGCTTTGCAGGTCATTGGGGAACAGGTCTGTTTAGTCTGCTAGATAAAGAAATTTCCTCTATTACTATGTTGCGAGATCCTTTTGAGAGAACAGTTTCAAATTGCCTTTTTATAAAAAGGATTGTGGTAAAAAAGTTTGCTTCTAATCCATTAGCGTTGGATGAAGTTGAAGATCTCAAGCTCAAGAGTGATATCAGCGAACTATTGAAGTGTACTAATATTAGAGAGATGCTTAATCTTATGCCAAGTATGAAAGAACAGCAAAGTTGTTATCTGGGATGCGATATAGATTTGAATGAGTATTTAGGTGTTTCGCAATGCTCACTTGATACACTTGATAAGAGTAAAGAAATCTTCATTGAGAATATTATTGCTCAACAATTATCATCTGGACTATTAGATATAAATGAAATCTTCAATAAGGCTAAACAAAGACTCGACGCAATGGAAGTTGTGGGGATAATGGAACAATTTAATGATTCGGCTCACTTGATTTGTAATTCTTTAGGAATATCTACTCCTAAAAATCTGCCACGAGAAAATGTATCACCTGAAAATTTAGCATTAGGGAATTTAACCTATCGGAAATCTGGAACAATCCCTGACGATGTCATCAAGCAAATAGATGAGTTGACAGTATGTGATCGAGAAATTTATGAGTATGGTAAAAAATTATTTAACAAGCAATTACAAACGGAAAAGCGAAAATTCTTTTGGTTTAAGAAGATGTTTAAAAAGTCGGAAAGATTTTAAAAAACTCTCTTAATTGGGTTAAAGTTCGGTGAAGTCTCCGTTTAGCAAAGAGATACTAATACTCTATACAAAAATGCTACCGATAGATTTTTGCATAATCTTGTAGAAGATTTTGTTTACTTCTTTATTCTCTCTCTCTTGACAGATTAAGGTCTCCTCTGGCTGTCTTTAGTCTAAATCACAGTAAATTAGGGTAGTGCTAAATAGGTAAGGATGGGCGGCGCTTCGCGCCGCCCATCCTTACCAAAATAAATCCTTTCCTTTTTAGGACTACCTAAATTAGCTAGAAGGAGCTTTGAAAAATGACTTTTCAAACAATGCCTAACCGCTTGATTACCCGTTGAAAGAAACCAAAGGGTTGAGAATTATTCCATTGACTGCTTTCAACGAGTAAATCTGATTCAAACGGTTCAGAATGAATAACTCGATAATTCCTCAATAGCTCTTGATTGCTTGCCTCATCACCACCCCGTCTGATGTAGAAATCATTGTCAACGGAATAGATCAGAATTTTTCTATCTCGCATGGTTATATGCCATAGATCAGCTTCCTCTGGGATAAGGACACAATTTCCAGCAATTCGGGGAGACAATGATTTGTTGGCAGGGGATGCATGAATCGTCCGCATATCATAACAGACAGCCTGTCCGATTTCTAGGTCAATCTCAGTCATACTTGAGATTGCAATGTCTGTATAATTACTATAAAGATTTGACCCACACAGGGGTGTGTAATGATGAGATCCTGCCAATATGTGTAACCGTCCCGCTTCAGAAGTAAGTTCCGTAAGAGGAGTCCAGACAGCGATGGCTGAGTACTGCTTGTGGTCAACAAAGGTCAAGTCAGTATGGGGAGAAACAACACTGGTCTCTCCAGTGTGCTTGGCAACAAACGCTCCACTCACGAATTTACAAGTATCAAACAAATTAAGTGCCTTTTCCCCAATCACATGACGAAGAAGGTTTTGTGCCTTTAACTTACGCACAAAATCAGTATCATGACATGAGAATACACAGCCTTGCTCTTTGTTTGGATAGAGATATTGATAAGCCTCAGCCAAATTTTTTAATTCACCAGGTTCAGCCAAATTTACAACCACATAGCCATTGTTTGAGAACTCTTCTTGAAGGACTGAATCTCTGAAAGCGTGACGAATATTTTTCATATTTTGAAGTTAAGTAAGTTGGCATAATAAACTTACTTACATACTTGGCTTTATCAAATTTGTGAAACATCTTAATTTGATAAGATGTTCGTTAATTTAACATTTGTTGTATGGCTTGATTATTCAATGCCAACTTAATTAGTAGTGTCTAGTCATCAATGATAATTGTACGCAAAAATTTCTATCGGTCGTATGACTGCCCGCTCTGGGTTATCTAATTTCGGAAGCCAGAAAACATTGGTATGCCGCATAAAGTTTTCCCAAGCTGCTGGAGAATAGGTGTACTGGGGTTCTCGCAAATAAATGATCCCAAATCCTAACTCACTGATTAGATCTACCATACTGGTAAGGTCTGGCATAATCAGACAGTAAATTCGATTCAACTCACGCAGGTCTTCTGCCTGCACTTCGAGCAGATGGGGACTGGAACGGTAATCTGACGCATAAAAGTCTTTAATGTAAATGCACCCACCTGGCTTCAGTACTTTTTTTGCTTGACGGAGAACCTCTCGATAATCCTCAGCGTGGCACAGTGATTCCAGAAATAAAACTCGGTCGAAGTAGGCAGGTGGATAAATTTTTGCAAGTTGGTGAAAATCCCCTTTCCTCACATTAATGTGATTTTGCAGACCTCGATCCTGAATGCGTTGTTTCCCCTCCGCGACCTGAACTTCGGAAAGTGTGACGGCTTCAATTCTTAAGTTTCGACGTTCAGCAAACCCAATGGCAGGTCCGCAGACACCGCACCCAGCATCTAACACTGTCATACCATCCTCTAACTGAGCCGAGCCAATAATATAATCGAGTAGTTCATCCGTTGATTCAGGTCTTGAACCCTGAAAAACCTCTCCAAAGCCCTCGATATAGCTTTGAGTCCACTCGTTGTAGTAATTGGTGACATCAGCAACCTTATGTCGGTTAATCGGAGTGCCGGCTTTACGAATTACACTTGATGTCTGAGGATTGGACAGCACCTTTGCTGTTGATCGAGCCTTCATACCTAGAATATCCATACAAGTGGAAGCAATGCGAGTCAGAACTGAAGGCACTTTTGCTATCCCTAATGTTATTACTTTCTGCTGAGTATCGTTCAAACTCACCCTCATCTCTGGGTTCATTGCTGACAAGTTTAAAGTTTCGTTCGGAGAGTACATTTTATGGCTGATTTCTTTCTCCTTCGCAAGGAGTTCTAGAAACTCTCCCTCAGAAATATCAGGAATATCGGGATAAAGTTCGCGACGAATTTTATCAGGATTCTGCATTCGCTCCTCAAACTCCTCCAGAGTATAGGCGTGATTATTGTTAGGGATAATTGCCAGCAGTTTTAGATCGCTGGGTCTCTGTATTGGTTTACCAAAGACAGTTTCGGTTAAAAATTTATCTGTTGCCTCATACAATTCAAACTGCTGGGGAGCCTTGGGATCAAAATGGACATGAACAGGTGTCACTTCTTTGGGAATACACATACAGTGAATAGCATATCGTGGGTAGTCTGTCATATTATTCGGCGACCAATGCAGCATACTATCTTCAAAAATGACTGCCTCCCCTGCCTTTGATGGTAGCGGAATCGAGTATTTATCTCGAATAACTTGGGTATAATCTTTAAAAAACGGATCGTAACTACACGTATGATGAACGATTTTTGGAAAGATTTTGTGGCTTTTTGGAACAGCATGGAACGTGCCATTAGAAACATCTGTGTCGGTTAAAGGACACCAGATGTCCATCAGCCAATATTTCTCTTCATCAATGTTTATCTGGTGGTGATAATGAATGTCAATCCATCCACCTTTTGGAGCCTTAATAAATAATCCACAACTCATAATGCGGTAGCCGTCAAATAGTTTCTCAACGTGAGGGAATAGAACTTCCTGTACAATCCTGGAACCAAATTCACGCAGATACTCAGAATCTACCGCCGCATAACTAGAAAAAATGTAGGGGTGTGAGGAAGCATCACTATGGGGTTGAAAATCAGTTTCAGGACAGACTTTACGAACCTGATCCAACAAATACTGAATTTCGGATTCGCACAAAATTTGCTGCTGAATATAACCTCTTTTTGTTAACAAGCTATTTTGAGTTTCATTATTAAGTATGTTTCGCATAGTAATTATTTCCTAGTTAAAAGTTATGTTCGGAGAGTAGATTTTTGGGCTAATTTCTTCCTTCCTCCTTCTCAAGGAGTTCAAGAAATTCCTCCTCAGAAATATTAGGAGTATTGGGATAAAGTTCGCGACGAATTTTATCAGGATTCTGCATTCGCTCCTCAAACTCCTCCAGAGTATAGGCGTGATTATTGTTAGGGATAATTGCCAGCAGTTTTAGATCGCTGGGTCTCGGTAATGATTTACCAAAGACAGTTTTGGTTAAAAATTTATCTGTTGCCTCATACAATTCAAACTGCTGAGGAGCTTTAGGATCAAAATACACATGAACGGGTGTAACTTCTTTTGGGATACAGGTACAGTGAATAACATATCGTGGGTAGTCTGTCATATTATTCGGCGACCAATGCAGCATACTATCTTCAAAAATGACCGCCTCCCCTGCCTTTGATGGTAGCGGAATTGAGTATATATCTCTAATAACTTGGGTATAATTTTGAAAAAAAGGACCGTAACCGTCCGTATGATGAATGATTTTTGGAAAGATTTTGTGGCTTCCTGGAACAGCATGGAACGTGCCATTAGCAACGGCTGTGTCGATTAAAGGACACCAGATGTCCATCAGCCAATATTTCTCTACATCAATGATTATCTGGTGATGATAATGAATGTCAAGCCATCCACCTTTTGGAGCCTTAATAAACAATCCACAACTAATCATACGGTAGTTGTCAAAAATTTGCTCAACGTGAGGGAATAGAACTTCCTGTACAATCCTGGAACCAAATTCGCGTAGATTCTGAGTATGTGTATAACTGGAAAAAATGTAGGGGTGTGAAGAAGCATCGCTATGGGGCTGAAAATCACTTTCAGGACAGACTTTACGAACCTGATCCAACAAATACTGAATTTCGGATTCGCACAAAATTTGCTGTTGAATATAACCTCTTTTGATCAACAAGCTATTTTGGGTTTCATTATTAAGTATTTTTCGCATGGTAATTACTCACGAGTTAGGATTTGTGTTCGGAAAATAGATTTTCTGGCGGATTTCGTCTCCTTTTTTGAGGAGTTCAATAAATTCTTCTTCAGAAATATAACGGTTCTTGTTCTCGACAAAGCCCAGACTTTTCCAGTGGGGCTGACGGACAATCATATTCGGTTATTGACTGAGATAGGAAAAACTCTTCATCCACCTCAATTTTCTCAAAGTATTCTGGATCATCCTGATTGAACAAATATAGAAAGGGTGTAGATTCACTTGGCACACAAAAAATTTGGACAGCAATTCTTGCTACCTCAGAGTTATTCACTGGTGTCCAGTGGATAAGTCCATCGTCAAATATCAGCCCTTCACCCGCCCTCATCGGTATTGGTTGAAGATATTTTTCCATCAGGGCTTTTTGAAAGTCTTTGAAATAGGGCGGACACATAACACTTTCAATGTGAGGAATAATCTTATGACTACCGGGAACAACGTGAATTCCGCCATTGTGAGCATCTACATCTTGTAAAGGACACCACAGGGTAACTGTGGTGTCCTCAAGCTCCAACGCCGTCCAGTTTTGATGAATTGCCATTGCTCCACTATGAGGCGGCTTTACAAAGAAGTTGGCATTGACAATCTCGAAGTCTGGCATATAACGCTTTAAATAGGGATTAAAGACCTCTTTGATCAAGCTGAATGCCTGACGTTTGTAGTCCAAGTTCTTATCAAGAAAAGAGCAGTGATAAGAAGTCCGATATTTTTTGCCTGATGGTGGGTTAAAGTTATCATCAGGACACAATTTCCCAATTTCTGTGAGCAAGTAGGATACTTCTCTGGCAGAGAGTATGGGAACTTGAACATAGCCAGTAGATAGAAAACTATTTTGCAATGTTGAATTATCAAACAGTTGTCTCATGATATTTTAAACTATTCTCTAGCATATAACCCTATATTGAACTTGCTGTCGATAAAACTCGACTAGTTGATTGAACTACGATAATTTATGAAATTTACTTTTTTGCAACTTGCAACTTGTTGAGGTAAATTGGGATTTCCCATCGAAATAATACATAAAAATCTCTACTCCATATCCATAAACAATTAAAGTAAAGTACAGAATGCGCGATTAAAATAATCACATTAAGCCAATTATGCCAAACTGATATCACTAAAAAAGCTAATGGATAAAACAAGATATAATATTCCGTAAGAATTGTACTGCGATTGGCGAATGGCAAAACAATTACGGTATAAATTTTCCAAAAATAATATCTTAGCCATACTGTTGCTAAATATAATGCCAGAAAAACTCCAGCTAATAAGTTATTAGAAACAAGCAACATACCAGTAAAAGCAATTACTTCTATTGGGAAAACAATCCATTTACCAAAATAGTGTAGTGTTTTGACGGAAGTTTGAACAGCAAATGTCTTGACTCCAGCTAAGCGATCATTCTCAATATCTTTTATTTGATGCCAGAAAATTCCTCTCAAACCTGATGCTAGCGACCAAGTGCCTACTAAAGTTATCCATAATAATGGGATCTGTCGTTCAGACACATGAGCAATCCAAACTACTGCAAACAAATTTGGCAGCAAATGGGCTCCAATTGTGTCAGCTAAAACCCCTAAAATATCCCTTTGTTTTAAACGTATAGGTGGAATTGAATAAGTAAAGAAAATAAGCCAGTTACTGATATAAATAGCAAGTGCTAAAGGTAATTTAATTAGATCTCCTAAACTTATTGACAAGACCCCAAAAAATAAACACGATACTATAGATATGACCTTGAATAATTTTGACCGACCGACTAGAGCATTAGATTTACCCGCTATTAAATCTTCATCTTGATCTGATAGATCGTTGAGCAGATGGGCATAAATTGCCACTACTGATAAAGATATCAAAAGCAATATGAGTGAATTCCATAACGATAAAAGTGGAATATTGAAGATTGAAGCTGTAGCATATGCTGTAGCTAATACTGGCGCTCCCTTAAATGCCCACCATTCATTAGCGCGGATGATAGTAACTAACTTTTGAAATTGCATGAATAATGGATTGTTTACTCTAAAATTATTCATCAATTGCTCTTAAAAGTTTAGAATATAGCGATTTTATGCTTAAAAAAAAGTTTTTCCATTATCATTTCCACCTCTGCGAGTTAGATAATTTAATCAACTTATCGGCAAATATTTTTTCTGGATAGGGAGGGATAATCTTTCTAATATATATAGAAGATTGCTTACCAATATATTCCCACTCATAACGCCGTTGCCAAGCTCGTTCCATAGCTTCATCAACTGCTGTAAAAAATGCTCCCTTAGACACAAAGCCAGTTAGATTATCTTCTACAACCTCAGAGATACCCCCTACATCTGTCACAATTCCTAGCCTACCACACATCATTGCTTCTACCAAAGCTATGGGTAAACCTTCGGCACGCGAAGGCATAATCAGTGCATGATGATGATGCCAAATATCCAAAATATTATTGACGAATCCATGGAAGCGAACATTTTTAATCCCCAGAAGTGTGGAAATATCCATTAGAGCATCTCGATCAATCCCCTCCCCAAAAAAGGATATTTGTAAATTACGATTTTGCCATTTATCTTGAGCTAAGACTTTTAATAAAATATCTTGTCCTTTATCTAAAATCCATAGCCTCGCTACACAAGCTATTTTAAAACAATCGTTTTCTATTAGTGGATAAGGTAACGCTTCTGGAATTAACGCTCGATGTGGATTTCTGATAACTTCAGCATTAGTTAAACTATAGCCAATTTGGGATTCTGTTAAGGATAAATTATGCTGAGAAACAAAAAAGGAAAATTTTGCTTTTCGATACATATCCTGCATCATTCTACGTAGGTTCCCATATGGCAGAAATGTGTCTGATGCTTTTTGGCTAATAATTGTATATGGCAAATTAAGTTCCAGACAAATTTCTGCATATTTTACTCCATCAAAATTGTCTCCTTGGGAAATCACTACTAAGGAAGGTTCTATCCGCCTCAAGGTATGCAAAAGAAAACTTCGTTGTGGATCTATATTATCACTGTCTTTTTGGGAAATTACTACTAAGGAAGGTTCTATTTGTTTTAAGGTTTGTAACATCAAACTTTGTTTGTGAATAAAATAACATCTTGTAGGTATAGGTAAAAAACTCAGTAGTCTGACTAGATAGTATATAGATATGAAAGCAAGATGTTTGACCTTCAGAAACCGTAAAGAATTAAGGGCGATTACCTTAACTCCAGCAGCTTGTAATTCTAAAATTCGAGGATGAGTACTGATTTGTAATTTGAAGACATACACCTCATGTCCTTGTTGCTTGAGACATTTGGCAGTAGCTCCGAAAAGCTCTTCACTACCACCCCAGACATCAAAACAAGAACTAATAAATACAAAACCCCCTAGCTGTTGAGACTGAGAAGGGTTACTAATGGATGAGATAGTTTCAGTTAGCATTTAATTACTGGAATAATTGTTATAAATAATCATTAGTTATGAACAATTAATTCAAATCTCGGCATATTTGAATTAACTTATGTGCAAATACTTGTTCAGGGTTGGGGGGGATTAGCTTTCTAATAGACATAGATGCTTGCTTGCCAATATTTTCCCACTCATAACGACGTTGCCAAGCTCGTTCTAGAACCTTGTCAATTTCTTGAAAACAAGCACTGGTAGCTATAAAACCTGTAGTGTCATCTTCTATAATTTCTGACATACCTCCTACATCTGTAACAATTGCTGGTCTGCCACACATCATTACTTCCACTAAAGCTATAGGCAACCCTTCTGCACGAGATGGCATAATTAGAGCGTGATGATGATGCCAAACATCTAAAATATTATTGATAAATCCGTGAAAACTAACATTTTCTAGTTTCAAAAGTCTTAACATATCCAGTAGTGCCTCTTGATCAACTCCCTCTCCAAAAAAAGAGACATGTAAATTACGATTTTGCCACTTATCTTGAGCTAAAACTTTTAATAAAACATCTTGTCCTTTATCTAAAATCCACAACCTTCCAACACAAGCAATTTTAAAAGTATCATTTTCTATTTTTGGATACGGCAGTGCTTCTGAAATTATTGCTTGATGAGGATTTCTGACAACTTCAGCATTATTCAACCTAAAACCTATTTGAGCTTCTGTTAAGGATAAATTGTGTTGGGAAACAAAAAAGCAAAATTTAGCTTTGCTATACACATCTTGCATTATTTGACGTTTCCTACCACATGGCCAAATAGAATCAGATGCCTTATGACTGATAATAATATATGGCAAATTCAGCGCTAGAAAAACTTTAGCAATTCCTATACCATCAAAATTATCTCCTTGAGAAATTATCACTACCAGCCTATTTTTTAATAACTGATGTAGGTTTTTACGTTTAAAAAATTTGAGGAGTTTTATACTTTTGTAAACAAATTGCAGATTTAGCAAAAACCTTAATTTACGGAGAAATTCAACTAAAATGCAAATATTCTTTACTTCGATTCCATCATCTTTTAATTCTTGGACGTATTTATGTTCGGGAACCCCATTTTTCAAGGCATGAACCGTAAAACCTTGCTTTTTCAAAAATCTAGCCGATTTAGTCCATAGATCTTCGCTGCCACCCCAAGCTGCACAAGAACTAACAAAAACGAATTGTAATTTTTCCAGTTTTTTATTAGACTGACTAATAATTACGGGCTTTGTAGTGGTATTAGAATATGTTGACATGATTAATTTAGTTGTAAATTAAAGTTAATAATTAAGCGAGATTGATAATAGTAAGAGTAATTAGAATACCCAAAATTGAGAATTACGAGTTATTAATTTGCTGAACATCCCACTTTGTCAGAAAGATACTGCTTCTGTTGTAATAAAGAGATAACCTTATTTATACTTTCCTCAGTAGTCTCAAGATCTGTATGACAAATAATTTCAGGATTGATAGGCTCTTCGTAGGGATGATCAATACCCGTAAATTGTTTAATTTCTCGGCTTTTAGCTTTTGCATATAAGCCTTTTGTGTCTCTTTTTGCACAAACATCTAGGGGTGCTTTAACATAAACCTCTACAAAATTTTCTAGCATTTTTCTTGCTTCTTCCCTAGTTTTTTGATATGGACTAATAGCTGAAACAATTACAATTACTTGATGGCGGCGAAGTAACATAGTCACAAAAGCAATTCGACGAATGTTTGTATCTCTATCTTTTTTACTAAATCCTAATTCTTGAGAAAGATAAGTTCTCACAATATCTCCATCTAAAACTGGCGTTGCATAAATGAGGGATGAATGAGTAAATATTAAAGATAACGAGTTTAAGCAATGAAAAACAATGAAATGTCCAAAGTGTGGTTCAACACATATTCGTAAAAATGGGAAACGAGGAGACAAACAAAATCATATTTGCGCTGATTGCGGTCGTCAGTTCATTGATCATTACTCAGTGCTGGGATATTCCCAAGATGTCAAAAAAATATGCCTAAAAATGTACTGCAACGGCATGGGATTTAGACAAATTGAGAGATGTACCGATGTTAGTCACAACTCAGTCATCAACTGGGTTAAGGAAGCAGCCAAGCAATTACCAGAACATCCACCGATTGAGACTATTCCTGATGTTGGTGAACTGGATGAACTCCAGACTTTTGTTGGGTCAAAAAAAACTTGATTTGGCTATGGACTGCGGTGAATCATTTTAGCCAAGGTATCTTGGCTTGGGTATTAGGGGATAGGAGTAGCAAAACCTTTGAACCTCTATGGACATTGATTAAGGTTTGGCAATGCTATTTCTGGGTTACCGATGGCTACTGTGTCTACAAAATGTTTATCAACTCGGAAGATCAAATTATTAGCAAAACCTACATGACCAGAGTTGAGGGTGAAAATACGAGACTGAGACATTATCTTGCCAGATTGCATCGCAAAACTTTATGTTATTCAAAATCTGAACAAATGTTGCGGTATTCAATTCGTCTGTTAATTCATTATCTCAAGTACAAATCGATTCCCACCTTTTCTTGATTCATCCTTCATTTGTGCAACGCCGACCCTGTGTTCTTAAACGTTCTGCTACTCCTTGGGCAATTGTAGTTTTACCCGAACCACTTAGTCCTGTTAGCCATAAGGTAAAGCCTTTATATTTCATGGTTGTATTGATTAGTTTTTTAGACTAAGGCTGGGTTAGCCATTGTATAGGATACGCAATATGTGCAACTAAAAGTCTGAAATCCCCGATCTCTCGTACTGCACTAATGAGTAATTTGGATTTTCGGTAGCTCAAATCACTTCAGAGCTATTGCTCCAAAACAGTTGTACATCGTGTAATAGATTGACATATGTAAATGTTTTGCGTTGCGTTGAAATGGATACTTTTTTGCGACACTATTATCTATCACAAACAATAAAGCTATCGGTGATATAGCTAAATATATCACTCGTAGAGAAATTATTTGTGCAAGTTTTTTTATTTTTCCTATTCCCTAAGCATTTGTATAATATCATCAATTTCTTGTAATATCAATACTATTAAGAAAATATATAGGACTTACGCCGAGAGCATCTCAATTAGGCACATCTTAATTGTACTTAGGGGAATACAGTTCATTGAGAGATTAAGTAGTACAGTAAGAACACTTAGTAAACCAATTTTTGAAGAAATCCTTTTCTAACAAGTAATGGAAAATGTTGATTAAATGCTGGAGTAGTTTTTGATACTGAGGTCTGAGCAATCCAAAAAAACATTTGAGAACCGACCACATCATTTCAATTGGATTAAAATCAGGAGAATAGGTGGGTAAATGCAAAATCTTAGCACCGCTCTCTGTGATTGCTTGTGCTACACTCTCAACTTTATGGCAGTTGAGGTTATCCATGATTATCTTATGCTCAGGACGTAATTTAGGCACTAGGTCATCTTGGATAAAGGTGAGAAAATCTTCCCCTTTCATTGAACCCAGTGGTGGAATAGAGAAATATAAACGGATTGACCAGCTAACTTGGTCTGATAAAGAATTATTGCAGGGAAAATTGATCAAAATCCATAAATTCCCCAAAGAAAAAAAGGTGAAACTATTCTGGGTTACTGTTTCTTCCAGCAGGACAGAATATGTCATGACTAACGACTTAACTCAAGACTATACCTATGAAGTACATGCTATTTACTCCATTAGGTGGATTATTGAGGAATTTCTTCGCGAACTCAAACAATTGACGGGTATTCAGTCTTGCCAATGCCGCAAGTCTAGAATCCAACGCAATCACATCGCCTGTGCCATGCTCGTCTTGCCTCATCTTAAACGTTTAGCTTTTCAAGTGAGTAACTCTATCTACAAGCTTAAATCTGGACTTTTATCTGATTATTTAAGATCTCAACTTAAGCATCCTTCTATCCCTATGATTCTTGCGTAAGTCCTAACATAAATACTGAATGAAAAATTGCAATCATTGCAATTTTTTAACTTTGCAAAGCACTTATTTAAAGATGCTCTCTGTCACCAGTACATACTAAAATGACTCGTAGAGAAAATTTCAACATTTCTTAATCTCTACTGATCGCATAGCTAAATTTCTATTCTGGACAAATTAAGGTCACAAAATTTATGGTCGCAACCCCTAACACCACAAACGCAGCCACTCCCGCCTTCAAAGATGACTTTCGCGAAGGCATTCAGTACTTTGGCGAACCGTTGGAGGGGTTCGACGAACTCGGACGGATTCCTGTCCTCAGCCCTGATAAATCTGGTGTTACCGATCCTCGCGATCGCGCATCGGTTTTCCAAACGTTACTAGCTGCAGATGCTTTGCGCTATCTCACCTTACAAATTACAGGTAGCAAAGCATCAGGACACCCCGGAGGATTTGCCAGCAGTGCTGAAGCTGTTGCCGCATTCTATATGCTCGGTCATAAGAATATGCCAACGGAAGTAGGACACCATGCTCCCGGTTATTACAGTGCGATGTTTTTAGATCGATCCCTCGAAGATATGGGAATTAATACTGTTGCTCAAATGCGCGATCGCTATCGTGAAAAACATGGCTTACTCGGTCACTTGTCGGGCTATATCCCCGGAATTCTTGCACCTGCGGGTCCTCTAGGACAAGGACAGCATTTTGCGATGGCAGGTGCTTTGTTGCATCGCGATAAATTATTCCCTGTCACCATCGGTGATGGTGGACTAGGTGAACCCTATCCCATTAGCTCGATCGCCCATTTCCATACCGCCTATCCTGAAGTTACCAATTTTGTACCGATTTTGGTATGGAACGGCTATAGCCAAGAGCATCACAGCATGGTTTCCACTAAAACTAATGCCGAGATGATTGCTTTCTGGAAAGGCAATGGCTTTGATGAAGTAATTCTGGTTGATGCTAAGGATTTTGATGATCAAAATCAAACAGGTGCTTATGTCGATAGTACTGCTTTCTCTCTAAAACAACGTCTTGTCTTTACCGAAGCAGTTCTCGTTGGTGCAGATCAAGCTGCGAAACTTGCCTTTGGTGGAAAGCTGACCGTATTTATCATCAAACAACTTAAGGGAGCAGGTGTTCACGCTCGTGGCGCAAAATCCCATAATCTCTATGCCCATCACACCCTCGACAATCCCGATGTTGTTGCTGGCTTAAAATCTCGCGCTCTCAATCCTGAAGCATGGCAAACCGTCAGCACCAACTTGCAATGGGCTGGTGGTGGTTCTTCTTCTAAAACAGCTGTTACCGAATCCGTACTACCTCTAACTGATTTAGGAACCTTGCCCTTAGAAGAATATGCCGTTGGTGGAGAAGCGAAGATTGCGACAACCGCAATGGGTCGTCTAGTTGGCTATGTTGGACAAACCGATAAGCGCTTCATCGTCACCAATGCCGATGGTAATGAAGCTTCGGGTATTGCGAATATCAACCAAGCTCTGAAAATCAATCACCCTACTACTGATGATCTCTATAACCAAGCTCCCGGTGGACAGGTTTATGAACCTCTGAATGAAGATGCCTGTGCTGGTTTAGCGGTTGGTTTAGCGCTATTTGGTAGCCGCACTCTCTGGTGTTCCTATGAATCCTTTGCAATTAATGGACTTCCCATTTGGCAAACCGTAACTCAGGCAATGGCAGAGCTGCGTCGTCCCACTCCTGCAACTGTGTGTTTATTTACCGCAGGTGCTTTAGAGCAAGGTCGCAACGGCTGGACACACCAACGTCCTGAAATCGAAGGTTACTTTGCATCGATGATGCGTAATGGCAATATCTTCCCTCTCTTTCCTCTTGATGCCAATAGCATTCAAGTTTGTTATGACTGGGCTTTGAAGGCGGTCAATAAAGGTGTGGTCATTACCGCTAGTAAGTCACCTCTACCTATCCGTACTACCTTCGAGCAAAATCGCCAAGCTCTCGAAGATGGCGCGATCGCTTTGCAAGAAATCGCAGGTAGTAAGAAGGTTGTCTTCGCTGTTATCGGCGACATGATGCTATTGCCTGTATATGAAGCAGCGCAAAAGCTAGCTGAGCAAGGTATAGGTTCTAAGATTGTTTCCATTGTTAGCCCCCGTCGCCTCTATAGGTCAACGGATGTGGCTTGGGATACTTGCTCTGAGCCAGATGGCAAGTTCCTTAGTGATGCTGATTTTGAGGCACTATTTGGTGGTGATGCTCTCATTGGTGTCGTCGGTGGTGCTTCGGCAATGCTGGAACCTGTGATGCTCCGTAGCAACAGTAAGCGCGATGTCTTCTCATGGAAGCGTGGCGAAACTACCGCTTCGGCTGGTCAGTTGTTTGATTTTAATGGCATGAATGCTCAGGCAATTAGCGATCGCGCTAAGCAGTTACTTGCCTAAACTTTAAAGAGATGTTTTGCTTTGCAAAACATCTCTTTTCACACCATAAAACGATCACTGTTTTGCTTTTAGCAAATAGCGCTCGCTTTATGGTGTGAAGCAAATGCTTAGTTTGTGAGATGTTTGCTAAATCCCTATGCGAATCATGGCAGTAACGGCGATCGCCTATAGTTAATTTTTAAGATTAAAATAAATTGAGATGAGCGATCACAGGAGTAAACCTAATGACTCAGGCAATTGCAGAAAAAACATCACTGTATGATCGCGATCTCAATCAACGGTAGTAGGCTTTGATTTCTTCGGGTGGTGTGACTTTGAGACGTTGGGCTAATAGGTTTCTAACTGGATCTACAAAGGGCGATCGCGGGTTCCATGTATAGAGGCGAGTTTTGCCCACTAATCGACTAACTAATAAGCCTGAGTCTTCAAATTTTTGCAGTTGTTTCTGCACCGAACTCAAGGATATCTCAAAGGTATCGGCGATCGCTTTGCCGTAGCCTTCTTCATAATTTTCCAGATATAGCAAAACTTGTTCGGGTGTTTTACCACCAAAAAGTTCTTTTAGCATGGGTTTTAAGTCTAAGACTATCTACCTATTATAGAGGTTATATAGTTTTTATTAGAGGTAGATTTATTTTGCTTGAGTTAAAGATGATCGCTATTTGCTAAAAGTAAACCTGCGATCACTTTAAATCATGTTAAATAAATGCTTGGTTTATGAGATTTTAGCTAAATCGCTATTTGAATAGGTGCAGTAAAAGCGATCTTTTACAGTTAACATCTAGACTAGAATAAGTTGAGATGAGTGATCGCAGGAGAATCTCTAATGACTCAAACAATTGCAAAAAAAATATCACTTTACGACCAAGATCTAAATCTGTGGCTAGAAACAGTGATCGCGCAATTAAAGAGTGGTAGTTTAGAAAACCTCGATATTGAAAATCTGGTAGAGGAATTGGAAGGCTTGGCAGGTAGAGATCGACGTGAGTTAAGAAGAAGGCTATCGACACTTCTGGAACATTTACTCAAACGTTGCTATGTTGAAAGCGAGTATGACTATGCAGGATGGGAAATAACTATTGATCGTACTCGATTTGAAATAATTGGTATTTTGAGTCAGTCTCCTAGCCTTAGAAACTATGTAAATAGTGATGAGTTGTTTGAAGAAGCTTTTGCTCTTGCTTTGCGTACTGTAAGAAAAAATCAAGGGTATAAAAATGTTGATTTCCCAAATAACTGGAAATTTAGTCGCGATATTGATGACATATTAAATGTTGATTTTTGGGAGATTTTATAAAACGTAAGATGCGATCGCTTACTCAAATCACCACAAGGCGATCGCTATTCGCTAAAAGTAAAAGCAAGATCGCTTTAAATAATGTCAAATAAATGCTCAGTTTATGAAATGGTCGCTAAATCGGCGTTGCACATAATCATAATGATAGGTTAGAAAATAAGAGTAAGAGTTGTTCAATAACAAAAAATGCAATGCCCAAATTGTAACGGAGAAAAAGTAGTAAAAAATGGACATCGATATGGCAAGCAATGCTATCGATGTAAGCAATGCAAACGTCAGTTTATCGAATTCTATAGTGAACGAGGATATTCTGAGGATGCCAGACAAATTTGCTTAAGAATGTACTGTAATGGCATGGGATTTAGAGCAATTGAGCGATGTACAGGAATTAGTCACAATACGGTAATCGAATGGGTGAGAGAAACAGGAACAAAATTGCCTGAGACAGAGGAAATTGAGGAAGTGCCAGAGGTCGGTGAACTAGATGAACTCCAGACTTTTGTAGGTAGCAAAGAAAACAAAGTTTGGATATGGACAGCAGTCAATCACTTTGCAGAAGGGATTTTAGCTTGGACAATAGGAGATAGGAGCAGTACTTCGACAAGCTCAGTAACCATGAGACTTTTGCCGTGTTGTGGGCAATGATCAGGAATTGGACTTGCTATTTCTGGCTTAGTGATGGCTACTGTGTTTATCCCAAGTTTATTAACCCTGAAGATCACATTGTTAGTAAGACCTATATGACTAGAGTGGAGGGAGAGAACACCAGATTGAGACACTACTTAGCAAGATTGCATCGCAAGACTCTTTGCTACTCAAAGTCTAAGGAAATGTTGCAGATTTCGATTCGGTTACTGCTTTTTTACCTCAACCGTAAAAATCAAAAATCTTTCCCCATTTTTCCCTGATCATTATGTATATGTGCAACGCCCCCGTATTTAAGTAGCTAAAAAGATCGAAATCACTTTCCACCTTGCCTGTAATGCAAAAAAGCATAAAATACTTTCGCCATGCCTGATTCATAGACCTTTCCGAGTATCTTTCTTCGACCTCGAAGCATCGAACCATTTCCGTCAATTCTCCATCAAGCCTCTCCTCACACTTTTTTCGATCTTTTTCTGTTAACAAATTCCCATACTTCAGCAATAGATATTTAATAAAACTGGTTAAATAATTGCCAAAAGACTCAAAGCTCATTTGTAGAACATCTTTGCGATACCTTTTACTCCAATAAACAAAAGTTTGTGCTTGAACGCCTTTTTGATCATCAAATTTGATTTCGTTAATATTGCTTGAATTGGTTCGAGGCATTAGCTTTCTCCTTTTTGGTTTCTGTGGTTTATGATGATCGCTATTTACTTTCACTGAGATTAAAGAAGCGATCGCCTTAACTAATTGCTTTTGATTTTCTGGGAGCAGGCGCACCACGTAACATCCCTTCAGTACTCAGATCCTCATCAAGATCTTCCCAGTGAATACCATAGCCACCACCGCAGACTTCCCAATTAGCAAGCTGCTCACTAGTTCCATTCAATAACCTCGGATACCACACTAACGGAACTACAATCGTCCGCCCATCCATCAAATCAACACTGATCGTATCTTCAGTAAAGCTAACATTCTTAACTCTCTCATCCGTCTTAATCGCCAAAGTACTCATACCAAGCCTCAAGTAATTGTGTTTGATTTTCGACCACCATAGATTGCAGTTTCCTTAACTCTTTAGCGGGAAATCCAATATTTTGAGCTAGGCTAACTGATTGCAACCAAAATTTAGCTGTCAAGTTATCGCGATCAATATGAATATGTGGTGGTTCATTTGGTTCGTGACTGTAAAAGTAAAAACGATACCCACCAATCCTTAAAATCGTTGGCATGACTTAAAAATAACACAGCGTAATTCTTGGCTAATTAAAATATATCAATCTGCGATCATGCTTTACTTGCTTTCACCAAGATTACAGAGACGATCGCACCTAAGCAAATACAGGCTCAGATTTTTGCGCTTTAGGATACTTGGCATTAACAAAAAAACAAAAAAGGAGTCGCTAAGCGACTCCTTTTTTGTTTTATCCGTTCTTTATAGAACGGGTCCGACGGGGCTCGAACCCGCAACTTCCGCCGTGACAGGGCGGTGCTCTAACCAATTGAACTACGAACCCAGACTTTTGCTTAAAATTGTATTTATTAAAAATACACTGAAGAACGGCTTGCTACTTGCTTTTTAAGCTTGTTACTCGCGTTTCTTTATTCAAGCGGTCTTTATTATGTAGATTTCAAAAGCGTTTGTCAATACTTTTGAGTATATTTTTTCAAGTTTTTTTGATCCAAGAGTCTGTAACATTCACTGCGTAAAGGTTTTGATGCTATTCAGCTAAGATGTCATCACCTATGCCTTGATGGGTTAGCACTTCAGCGGGACTGATCGCCACAAAATATCGTAAAAAGCCTGAAAAAGTCATTGCAATTCCCCCAGTCCATGATATTCTGTCAGCCATTATTTGCCAGCTATATTCTGTCCATTAGGATTTAATTGGTTTAGAGGATTTACATGAATTGCTTTAAGAGCGCAAAAATCAAGGGTGCGGGAACAGCGATCGCGACAACGCTTTTGACGCAGATATTAAGTATTGCTGTACCAACAACATGGCAATCAATACCATCAGCGCTCGCTTTACCAGGACAAAAGCCAGATCAAGTCATTGATTGGATTAGAACTAACCCAGCCCTGCGTCCAGAGGCAGGTGAACGTTTACTCGTGCGTAAAAGTGACACTCCATCAAGACGATTTCAGTTTCAAGCCAGTGTGGTATTACCAGGGATTGCAGCAATTAAGGCGAGCGACGCAAATCTGATTAGAAGTGAGCAGATTCACTTTTTTGACATTATCAATGGTGTTACGCGATCGCGTTTAGAAGAGTCTCTACGCTCGATATATGGTCCCGAAATTATGCGCGACTATGCCACTGCAAAACGGGTTTATGCCTATCCTACGGCGGCAATGGTGCAGCGATCGCGCGGCAAGAATGCTTCACCAATTTTGTGGGCTTTGCAGGGGGAAGTACGTCAAGGTAAAAAGTATGGCTATTGGGTAGAGTTGTTACAGAATGGCAAGGGCAGCGCCAATTCTGGACAAATCACTGTATTTGAATTAGAGAGTTTGCCGAAACTAGAAGAAGAACTAAGCAAACGTAATAATCCATAAAAAAAGCCTCGCAATGCGAGGCTTTTTACAACCCAAAATAAAAGAGGCAGCGCTTCGCGCCGCCTCTTTTATTTACAAGAACCAGCCGTAGCTATGTAAGCCTTTACCGAGAAGGTTTACACCGAGATAGCAAGTCCAAACTACTAATAAGCCGACACTCGCTAAAATAGCGGGCTTGCGTCCTTGCCAACCCTTAGTAATGCGTGTATGCAAATAGGCGGCAAATACTAACCATGTAATCAAAGACCAAGTTTCCTTAGGGTCCCAACTCCAATAGGAACCCCATGCCTCGTTTGCCCATACGCCGCCAGCGATGATGCCAATGGTCAACAATGGGAAGCCTAATCCGATCGCTCGATAACTGAGATTATCTAAAGTTTCTCCTAAGGTGAGGCGACGTAGCGATAGGGGTTTCGTTTGGGTTGCATTCTCCGATACCAGCGTAGCGGTATTTGCAGATGAGAGATTTGCTGAATTTAAAACATTACCCATTCCTTCAACGGCAAAAGCAGCAAAGGTTTCAGGATTAGACTGCTTTGCTTCGGTAACGCTACGCAGATTTGTGCCGAAGGAACTACCTTGTAAAACCACATCTTGACCACGGGTAACAATCAAAAAGGCGATCGCTAAAATGCTACCCGTCATCAAAGCAGCATAACTGAGCAACATTACCGTAACGTGCATCATTAACCAATTGGACTTTAAAGCAGGGACAAGCGGCTCCGAGACCTGCATCCCTGCGGGTAAAGCCAAAGCTGCAAAAGCAGTAATCCCCATTGCCATTGGTGAAGTAAATGCCCCGATCAAACGCTTGGCAGTATCGTTCGCACTCTTATTACCAATGCGATCAACGACAATATGCATGGTGGTAATGCCCCATGCCAAGAAAAATAGAGATTCATAAAGATTGCTTAGTGGGAAATAGCCTGCATCAATCCAGCGCGCTCCCAGTAATGCAGCAATGCAGAGATTAGCGATCGCCATGCCCGCATTTCCTAGCGATCGTAAATAGGGCAGGTTGGGAAATGCGACATGTACCCAAAAAATGAGCATAGTCGCAAAGAGGATAGCAAATGAGGTGTTATCCAATAAGTTCTGAAGCGCGACGAGTTGCATTCAGGCAATTCTCCAGCAATTTTTAGAAGGTTTTATGATTTGATGTTTAAAAGTGCATTTTCGATGCTTTTTTATTGTAAGCATTGTAAGCGATGTTGATAAGCCTTACCATTTATCGGATCATGCCTAGATTTGCCCATGCCCTTAAATTACCGCGCATTACCTGCTACTCTACCTAATCCCAATGCCCAAGGTGCGATCGTTGCCCTGCATGGATGGGGTGCAAACTGTGATGATTTGATCTCCCTTGCACCAATGGTTGGAATTCCAAATTATCAATGGATTTGTCCTGAAGCTCCATTTAACCACCCGATGCCCAATGGCAAAATGTGGTATGACCTCCAAAGTCTTGACACTGAGGGATTAGCCAAAAGCTGCGAATTGCTCAGTCAATTTCTGGAAAATTTACCAAGTCTCACGGGTATCCCTCTCGAAAGAACATTTTTGTTAGGTTTCTCACAGGGTGGAGCAATGACCTTAGATGTCGGTCTGGTATTTCCCTTCGCAGGATTAATAGCTCTGAGTGGTTATTTACACATTGCTGAGGAAGAATTGCAGGATCTCGCAAATGAAGCATTTCCGCCAATTTTAATTGCCCATGGCACACAAGACCCTGTTGTTCCCATTGGTGCAGCCCGTAGCGCCAGACAATTACTTGAGAGTTTAGGGGCAACAGTGGAATATGAGGAGTATGAAATGCTCCATGAAATTCGTCCTGAAACCTGCGATCGCATTCGCGAATTTATACTGGCTCATCAAGTGTCTAAATAGGTAAAAATGGGCGGCGCTTCGCACCGCCCATTTTTACCACAATAAATCCTTTCCTTTTTTGTCACTTTTTGTTTTTATTTGTTTTAACGACTAGTCAATTTTTGATATGACAGTGTATTGTTAAGATCGAAATAATCACTTATATAAACTATATTTAGGAGATATTGTATGCCTCTTTCAGATGCTCAACTTTTCTCAGCTTTAGTACTTGCACTAGTTCCCGCAGTATTGGCTACTTTGTTAGGTTCTGCTCTTGCAAATTCCTAGTCCTCATTCATATATTTTTTACAACCTAGAGGTTGCGAATGGTTGCCAAGCGAAACCCATCTCCGCGAGTTTCTCCAACAGTAGCAAAACAAACCCTACGCCGATCGCAGGATCAGAACGGGCGAAATGATGTCGTGAGCATTGGGGCACGCAGCAACCATTCCGTCTCTAGCGGCAAATTTCCCACGCCGACAGCAGTGAATCCTGAGTTAAGTGCTACTAATAGCTATAGTGAGGCAGTTGCCCATTCTATTCAGCGCAAGAGAGAGCAATATTGCCGCACTAAAGCTACTGAATCAATTATTGTCATTGCAGTAAATGTGGCTTTGTCCCTTGCAGCGATCGCTGCAATAACGAGATTATTACCTTATCAGTCATCCCAAAAGGATCGTCTCGACGAAATTACAACAGAGGTAAATTCTGCCGAGCAACGGGTTAATACTTTGCGTGAGCAACTACCGCAAACCTTAAATTCGGGCAAGTCTAGAGAAATGTTATTGCGAAAGCAAGGTCTGATTAAGAGTAATCAAATGACCATTAAGTTACTCGATCCCACCGAAATCGCCTCACCCAATAACGATGGGGTCATGCCGACGACAACCACGGCCCAAAGAACTAAACAATAAAAAAAGAGAACGCAAAGCGTTCTCTTTTTTTATTGCTCTAGCTCAATGAGGCGAATGGCTAATAAAATCTCTGCAAGCATTCTTTGCCAAGCGTAATACCAACCTGACCAGCCATCCAAAATTCCACCTTTCAGGATTAAGCAATACAACAAAATCACAATTGGGGCAATTACCTTTTGTTTGCGAAGGCGATCGCCAAAACTCAACTCATTTACTGGTGTCGTCATTAACTTTTTGGCTTCGATCAATAAATAGCGATCTTGGGATTGCAACCACCGACTTAAGGATTTGCGATCGTCATGATAGATATATCCAGCTAAATATCCATAATCTCCTGCAACCTTAACCCGATGAGCATGACCATCTTCAATATAATTAGCCTTATCTTTGCGGTATAGAACTTTACGAGGTGGCAATAGAGTTCCACGTAGAGGTTTCCCGAATACACAATATTTAAAGTTGGCAAAATAGGAATCTTTGGGTAAAAACTCTGACAAAGAATGGAGTTCAGCAATTAATTCTTTACTCAAAGTATAGTCCGCATCTAATGAGAGCACCCATTCCGTTGTAATTTGCTCTAGCCCATAATTACATTGTCCTGCAAAATGATCGAAAGTACGTTGATAGATATCTACTTGTGGACATCTAGCTAAGATCTCTAGAGTTTGATCAGCGCTAAAACTATCAATGACAACAATTCTTTTTGCCCAAGTTAAGCATTCTAAAGTCCTGCTAATATTGGGAGCCTCATTATAAGTAAGAATTAGTGGCGTAATTTGCTCAATCATTTTGATGAATGTCCCGTAAAGTTGTCTAACTAATCTTCAGGCAAATATTGAGGATTTAAGACATCGGTTTGTGAAAAAGGACATAAATCAGGAAAAGTAGCAATATCCAATCCTGTTTCTTGGGACGTAATCAATCTTGCATCTTGATAGCAATCTGCGAATAC
This sequence comes from Pseudanabaena yagii GIHE-NHR1, assembly GCF_012863495.1. NCBI lineage: Bacteria > Bacillati > Cyanobacteriota > Cyanophyceae > Pseudanabaenales > Pseudanabaenaceae > Pseudanabaena > Pseudanabaena yagii. Next base: position 2,540,341 of record NZ_JAAVJL010000001.1, on the reverse strand, counting down.
AGATTCAAAATAAGGCTTTAGGCTAGGACTTTTTTTAAATGCTTTATTTAAACGGAGAGAATGCTCAGTAATTGATGCTTTCCAGCTATTGGTTCGTTTTTGCGGTTGGTATTTCCATTTTAGTAAATGCTGTAATACTCGAATCAAGTTGCTTTCTAAGGCATCTTTACGGCTATTCCCCATATCTTCAATTTCTTCAGCCAGATTTTCGAGATCCAATTTCTCAACCTCTCCTTTGCGTAATAGATTTACAGTTTCCTTCAGCCAGAGGTTAAAATCTGTTTCATATAAAGCTTTGGTTGCATTCATAGCTTTGTATATTTGGCATACTTGGCATATATATTGATCAAACTATGGGCTATTTTAGCCCAACTATAATGTTCAGCAATATATTGTTGAGCGCGATCGCCTTTTTGCTTTGCAACTTGGGGATGCTCGAAAAATTCTTGGATTGTTGACGCGATCGCTTCAGAATCTAATTGCGCGACATAGCCGAGATCCTGTTCTTTGACCATTGGCGAGATCGCTACACCATTCGTAATTAAAACAGGCGTTCCTGCTGCGAGGGATTCAATCACAGCAATACCAAAGTTTTCAGAATGGGAAGTGAGGACAAATAGATCAGCCCCTTGTAAATATAGATTTTTAGTTTCCCCATTAACGAAACCGACTAGATGGGTGCGATCGCTAATTCGATGTTTTTCTAGTAAATCTTGAATCTGATTCATGTAATCACTCTCGCCATTCCCCGCAATCACAAAAGCAAAATTCGAGTCTTGGAATTTGCTAAGAGCAGGAATCAGATATTCCAATCCTTTTTTAGGATGGATACGGGACATAAAGAGAATAATGGGGATCTGATGGGGGATTTGCAGAATTTGGCGGAGTTTATCTTGAGCATCAGGAATAGGTTCTGGTATATGCACACCATGTGGCAGAACGAAATTAGGAATATTCAAACCTAGTTGATGGAATTCCTCTCTTTCCTGCTCAGCCGTAAAATGGAGTGATTGACTATGCAATAAATTAGAGCGTTCAATAATATTGAGATAGATTTGTTTGCGAAGTTTACTTTGCTGCAATGACCATTCACAAAGCTGTCCCAAGGGGCGATTGATATAAGGCACATTTTTGATACGGGCGATCGCCATAGCGATCGTGGAAGCATAGGAAAAAATAGCATGGACATGAATAATGTCATAATCGGTGATATGTTGCCATAGCCAAGCTGTCAGCGCTCCTGAATAGGCAAACTCACGTACAGCATTAAGATTGGGCGAAAATCTTGAAAAAAAGCGAATTGGTACATTGCCATATTCCTCTAACCGATCAGTCAGTATATCTAAAGGCACATCCAGTAAGTCTTTGCCATTATCATTAGTGGTTACGATTTCCGCATCAACATTTTGCGATCGCAGCGCTTTCACCATTTCGATTACTGCTTTGCTGGGACCTCCACGCACTTTTGCCACTGAAGGAATAATATGCAGAACTTTCATAAGGAGAGCGCCTGTAACCAATTTTGTAAAACTACTAAACTCCAACGCCGATACCATTGCTGAGGTGGCAGAGGAATATGACTCGGAATCTTGATTTCCATAGTACCTTTAAGCCAATCCTTGTCAATCCATTGGACAAAGGGAATGGTAAAGCCTCGTTTTTGACGATTAATAATATATTCAGGGATTTCGGGAATTGCATGAGTTAATAGCTGTTTATTTTTATGTAAACGCATTGATGCGGGGATTTGACTTATTGCTGTAAATAGATCGCAATCAACAAAGGGAACGCGCAGTTCTAAGCCCCATTTCATGCTCATCACATCACTATCTCGCAATAATTGATTTCGCATATAGCGACTGAGTTCCAGATAGGAAACTTCATCTTGTGGAGTTGGGAATTCCTGAAAAGATTGCTTTTCTTCATTCAGAAAAGTGACTATCTCATTTTTAACTTGTTCTCCAACATCTTCACCTAAATAGAATTGCACCAGTTGATAGGCTTCCCAAGTCGAAAAAACTCCACGTACCAAGTTATAAGCATTTTGAATCGAGTTCTCTTTGGATAAAAATGCTCCAAATCGTCGATATTTAGGAGACTGGGCTAATTGTTCTAACCCATTACCAACAACTTTGGCGATCGCTTTTAAAAAGGCAACATTTTGTCTCTGATCTACCATCCTTGGTACTTGCCGAAATGTACCATAGCCACCAAATAGTTCATCGCTACCTAGCCCTGACAACACTACTTTCATGCCCTGTTGATGGGCAATTTGGGAAATGCAAAATGTATTAAATCCATCAATAGTGGGTTGATCAAGCGATCGCCAATATTCTGGTAACAGATCCTGAGCAAGATCAGCCGTTAGTAAATATTCAGTATGGGACGTGCCAAAGTGATCGGCGACCTGTTTCGCGATCGCCCCTTCATTCCATGCTTCTTCCTTAAATGCAAGGGAATAGGTGCGTAATTCATTACTTTGCATTTGTCGTGCAATGGCAACAAGTGCCGTTGAGTCGATTCCACCGCTCAAAAATATACCAATGGGAACATCGCTAATTAAATGATGCTTAACACTGTTAAATAAAGCTTCCCTTGTTGTAGTGATCGCTTCTAAGGAGAGTTTTGCTGCTGTTGGGGCATAACTTGGCGCTACAGAATGATCTCCATAAATTACCGATGGGAAATTAATTTCCCAGTATTTTTGATGGTGAATCTTGCCATCCTGCCATCGTAAACTGCTACCTGCTTCTAAACTTTTAACACCATCAATAATTGTCCAAGGTTCTGAGACAGAGCCATTGGTTAAATATGTATATAGACCTATCGGGCTTAATTGTTTGGGAATGATGCCAAGCGCCATGATGGCTCGTAATTCCGACGCAAAAATTAAAGTTTTGCCTTGACACCAATAATAAATAGGTTTAATCCCAAATGGATCACGCGCCATAAAACAGACCTTTTCGTGCTCGTCCCAAATCGCAAAAGCAAACATTCCGCGCAAAAACTCTAGGCATCTTTCGCCATATTTGGCATAGAGCTTGAGAATTACCTCTGTATCTGTATTGGAAAAAAAAGTTTCCCCTTCATTTTTTAACTGTTCCCTTAATTCGAGAAAGTTATAGATTTCTCCATTAAAAGTAATCCAGTATCTTTGATCAGCAATGGGCATCGGCTGATGTCCATTTTGGCTCAGATCGAGAATCGCAAGACGGGTGTGAATCAAGGCGATATCGCGCTGTGGCGATAAATATACCCCTTGATCATCTTTCCCCCGATGCTGAAGGGCAATTTGCAATATTCGGATATATCGCTCAGTCTCATTTGGCAGTGATGAAGCTAAGAAACCAGCAATTCCACACATGGTCTGTTCCCTAGCTCCAAGCTGAGCAAACACACAATGCTGCTTTTATTTTTGGAAGGTGAACGCATCTAAAAAGCATACATTTGATGTGTAAAAGTTGAATTTAAAGGTTAGTTGAGAAAACTTGATAAATAACTAGATAGACTATGCTGAAAATGCTCAAACCCAAATTTGGTAATTACGGATTGTCGTAATTTTTGCGGTTGGTAGATTAGAGGATTATCATGTTTGCCTGATAGGATTTTGGTAATTACTTCCACAAGTTCGTATAAGTTATCTGGGTTAATTAGTGCCCCAATCTCTCCTTGACATAAAGCATCAACAGCCCCATCTAAGTTTCCTCCTAAGACAGCTTTACCAGAGGCTAGAGCTTCTAAATAGACTATCCCAAATCCTTCTCTTTTACTAGGCATAGCAAACAAATCGCATAGATTATAGTAATCGCATAAATCTTCGTCGGGGATGAAGCCTGCGAGAGTGACATGGGTTTGGAGATTATTTTGTTGAATAATTTGGGTGAGCCGATCGCGATCGCTACCTTTGCCAACAATGATGTAATGGATATCAGGAATAGATCGCCGAATAATGGGTAGTACCTCAAGAATGCGATCATAGCCTTTGTATTTTTCTGAGGCGACAAGGCGAGATACTGTGAGGATAATTTTTTGCTGAGCATTTAACCCATATTTTTGTAATAAATGTGCGGGCTTCTCTCTAATTTCCCAAGCATTTGCATCAAAAGTATTATGTAAAACTCCCACTTTTTCAGGGGATAACCCCTGTTGTTGACAGAGGCGATCGCGCGTGAAGTTACTGACCGCAAGAATTAAGTCCGCAGTCTGTAGCGATTTTTTTAATAAAGGATTTTGAATATCCCATGCTTCAACCCCATGGGCGATCGCAATATATTTCGTACCAATTATTTTTTTGAGGATAAAAGCGATCGGTGCAAAATTTAGGTGCGTCGTAATGATCAGATCTGGCTTTTGGGTGATCGCTAAGCTCATCAACTGCCAAGCAAAAAATAAAGTTCTAATAGGTGATGGGATCGCTCCTGCACCATAGATTTGCGTCCGTGACCAGTTGCTACGACTATCTTGGCTAACTTCTTGGCTAATTTTTTGCTGCATTACTTCCCCTGAGTCATTTTTGAGGAAAATACTTAAATTAGACTCAGGGTATAGAGACTGGAACGCTTGCAATAAAAAACCTGAAAATACTTGAATCCCCCCCTTGGTACAAAAAAGTTCAGGAATCCAGAGATGAATATGTTGAGATTTGGTCATATCCTCACTACAAAAAAGGAGGCGCTTAGCACCTCCTTTTTTATAAACTATGACATCCTACAAAATTGACCCGAATGTAATTTAATTTCCCCCAGATCTGGTATCCATGCAGCCCATTGACCATCAGGATATTGACACATCAGCAACGCCTCATCATAGCTACTAGATGCAGGTGGCTCTAGCAATGTTACCCAAGTAGAAGGCAAGGGTTGAAGACATTGCAGATAACGAGACTGCTTTGTATTTTGAGTGGCTTGATAAGTACGAGGATGTGTGGTGGTTGTCATAGCTTTGTCTCTGCAAGTTTGAAGCAGTTTTACTAAATTAGTTATTTAAATTGCGTTTTTAAATAGTTTTTTAAGAGCCAAAGTTTATTTAGCTTCGTTAATTATGTCATGGGAAAAGTATATATGTAGATTTTAGTATTAAAAGATACAGAAATATTATTAAAAGTTAAAACTTGCAAAATTCTATACGCGATCGCTACTCAAGGGAGAGTCACGCTAAATCTAGGCTTTTATTAATGTCAAAATACGGTTAAAATCTTGCCCTAGTTTGTGGACTTGTTTGTGGAACTTGGTGGACTGAATGCGCGATCGCCTTTGTTGGCAAATAAACTGGCACATAAATTGGCAAGATATGACTAGTAAACATTTTCCAATCAATGGTGAAACAATCTTTCAATTGGCGCAAAGACTAAGCAAGGGAGTGATGCGCCGATTTTTGCGGTTAGCATTGCTAACTGTGCTGATCGCCATTGGCTGCTGCTTAATGCTGGGGCAAGGGGAGCCAGTGCAAGCTCAGTCTGTGGATGAACTCAAAAACTATCAAAACTTTGTCGATCAACAGCGTCAAATCATTCAAAAGCAACAAGAACAAATTAATGCGCTAACCAAGCCCGCGGAATCGCGTCTTGCAGCCCTCAAAAAAAATGTCAGGGTTACGGAGGCGCAGATCCAAGAAAATGAGAAAAAAATCCGTCAAGCTCGCAGTCAATTACAAAATCTGAGCACAAAGCTCCAAGAACTAGAATATGACCTCAATAAAAAGCGTGATGCAACTTCTGCACGTCTACGCTATTTACAAAGGCAACAGTTGCAACGCTGGTGGGTAACACTGCTCAGTAGTCGGGATCTCAATCAGTTTGCCGATCGTCGTCGGCAGATTGAGCGCATTTATAATAGCGATCGCAAGTTACTGGCAGACTTGACCCAAAAATCGGAACGAGTCGAAAAGCAGCGTAATCAAGTAGTTGCTCAGAAAAATGAGATTGAGCTATTAACCCAAAAGCTGAAGTATCAAAAATCAAATATCGAAGCGGAAGCAGTTGCCCAACAAAATACTATTGAGCGACTCAAGAGCGATCGCAAAGCCCTCGAACAAGCGGAAGATCGTCTCGCCGAAGATTCTCGCCGCCTGTCACAAATTATCATGGCAAAAGTCCAGCCCTATTCTGGCGTAATCTTACCTCCAGGTACAGGTCAACTGATGTATCCCACGATTGGTCATGTTACCAGCAATTTTGGTTGGCGCACACACCCAATTTTAGGTACTGAACGCTTTCATGCTGGCATCGACTTTGGCGCAGACTACGGCAGCTTAATTTATGCCAGTGCTCAAGGTAGAGTCATTTATGCAGATTGGTATGGAGGCTATGGCAATGCGGTGATCATCGATCATGGCAATGGCATGACTACACTCTATGGACACTGTAGTGATTTATATGTCAAAGATGGGGATGTCGTCGAGAAAGGACAACCGATCGCTGCCGTTGGCTCGACGGGATTTTCCACGGGTCCCCATTTACACTTTGAGTTACGTGCTAATGGTGAACCCATTGATCCTGCGGCTTATTTATAAGAAGAGAGGGGCGGCGCTTTGCGCCGCCCCTCTCTTCTTATGGTTTGATTTTGTCTTAACACGAGTGACGATAGCGATAAAAAAACGTTTTCAAGCCTAAAAAGTAAAAAGGGCTACGCCCTTTTTAGGTATTACCAAACATCTGGCAGAATGGCATCTTGAAAATCGGTGGTTTCGGTATTTGCACCAGTAAAGTTAGTTTTGCTGAGATTGGAGCCAGTAAACTCGGCACGATTCAGATCTGCACGACTTAAATCTGCACCAATAAAATAGGCTTCACTGCAATTTGTGCCCCGCATATCTGCACCAATCAGATCGCAGCCACAGAGATTAGCGCGATAGAGATTTGCCCCAATCAAATTAGCGCGGCAAAGATTGGACTCACTGAGATCAATATCCACAAGGGTTGCACCAATCAAATCTGCACCCACCAAAGCCGCAACATTAAGATTACTGTGGGAGAGATCGGCTTCGCTTAGGTTAGCGCGACTAAAATCAGTTCCAGCTAGATTGGCTTCACGTAGCTCAGCACGACTGAGATTTGCCCCAATCAGAATTGCGCCAATCATGCTGACACCATTCAAGCTGGACATATTCAGCTTCGCGGTTGATAAATCAGCGCGATCGAGGTTTGCAAGACGGAGATTGGAGCCGCGCAAGTCAGCACCACTTAAATTGGTATTACTGAGATTCGCCTCACTTAGGCAAATCATACTGAGATGCGATGAGCTAAGATTTGCACCACTGAGATCGACACCTCGGAGATTTGCCATGCTCAAGTCTGAACCACGCAAATTAGCAGAGGACAGATTGACATCCCGTAGTCTTGCCCCACGCAAATTCACCATACTGAGATCAATGCCAGATAGGTCAATACCCTCTAACTGAATTTCACTGAGATCAACACCGCGAATATCAGGATGAGTTTCTCGCCATCTGTTCCAGTTATTTACGCCTTGATCCAGCAGTTTTATAAATTCGTCGATCGCCACGGTTAATCGTTACTCGCAAAGTCAGTAAACTCTAATCTCTATCAAGCATAGCTCCTATCGTGGTTTTGCAGTTATTTTCGACAACCACAAAAGCAAGAAATCTAATTCTGAAAGGGGGCACTTTGCGCCCCTTTCAAAAATATATAGCTTAATACTTGCGTTCTTGAGGTGTAAAGCGATCGCGATCAATGTTTTGTAAGCTCATATCAACGGGGCGATCGCTAGTTTTGACCTGACCATTTTCTACGTAACCCAGAGTATGTTTCAGGTAATTAGCATCATCGCGGCTGGGATAGTCTTCGCGGGAATGTGCGCCCCTGCTTTCTTTGCGGGATAAAGCACTGGACATAATAATTTCGCCGACGGTGAGCAAGCTGCGTAATTCGATCGCCTGCATCAGTTCCATATTAAAAACCGTACTGCGATCATCAACGAGCAAATCATGATCATAGCGATCGCAAATAGTTTGAATTTTTTGTAAACCATCTTTGAGGCGTTGATCATCGCGGAAGATGCCACAATGCTCGGTCATCGTATCCTGCAATTGTTGGCGAATATCGGCAATGCGGGATGTACCTTGTTTGGCTAACATCCTTTTGAGCTTGGTGTCGGCATCGATTAGGTAGGGGCGCGACACGATCTTAGGCATGGGGCGATCGCTGACATATTCGCCCAGTTTTTCACCTGCACGTTTACCGAAAACTACACACTCTAACAGTGAATTTGCACCTAAGCGGTTTGCTCCATGTACGGACACACAAGCTGTTTCCCCTGCGGCAAAAAATCCTGCGATCGGCTGGCTATCTACGCCAAGTACTTGACAATTGATATTAGTAGGAATGCCCCCCATAGAGTAATGGGCAGTGGGGCGCACAGGCAAAGGATGATCGATACAGTCCACACCTGCTAGGCGCAAACCTTCCTCCCTTGCAAAGGGAATACGACTGAGGATCTTTTCTCTTCCTAAATGGCGAACATCGAGATATACATAATTACCGCCATTAATACCGCGACCCTCCATAATTTCGCAGGCAATATTGCGCGATGTAATATCACGAGGCGATAGTTCCATTCGATTTTTGCTGATGGGGTAATTTGCCATAAAGCGATCACCTAAATCATTAATCAAATAGGCTCCCTCACCACGCACCGCTTCCGAAATCAGCACCCCCACAGGATATAAACCCGTTGGATGGAACTGCACAAATTCCATATCTTGCAAAGGCAAGCCAATATTTGCGGTCAAACATAATCCATCCCCTGTTGAAGCAAGATCGTTAGAGGTGGTATTAAAAACGCGCCCATAGCCTCCTGTTGCCATTAATACTGCCTTAGCCCGAAACACTTCTATTTGTGAAGTTTCCAAACTATAGGCGACAACACCCTTGACTTCAGTTCCATTTGTGCCATCTTCATAAACTAAATCCATGACATACCATTCTTGGTAAATCGTGCCACCGAGTCGTCGGAGATTCATTACCAATTCGTGCAAAATCGCATGGCCCGTTTTGTCGGCGGCATAGCAAGCACGACTATAGGTATGTCCGCCAAAGGGTCTTTGGGCAATCTTCCCATCTTCGGCACGGGAAAAGAGAACTCCTAAATGTTCCAAATCAATAATTACTTCGGGAGCTGATTGAGTTAAAACCTGTACAGAATTCTGATCGGCGAGATAATCGGAACCCTTAATCGTATCGAAAGCATGGGTGAGCCAATCATCATTATCCACATTTTTGAGCGAGGCGGCGATCCCCCCTTGGGCAGCAACGGAATGCGATCGGATCGGATGCACCTTAGAAATCAAGCCCACACTTAGATGAGGATAATTTTGGGCAACGGACAATGCTGCCCTAGAGCCTGCTAATCCACCACCAATAATTAGTACATCATGATCAATCATATAATTTTTAGAAAATTCTAGAGAAAATACTGGAAAATATCTTTAACTGGATCTTGAATTGTTTCCCTAACCACAGCTACCACAATCCGCGCCACCGCAATCGCCGCAATCGCCACAACCACTGCAATCCATTCCCGATAAACAGTCAGCATTGCCACAGTTAAGATCAGGACAGCTTAAATCAGGACAATTCAAACTATCACAGTCCATCACACTCATACCATCGGCACAATCAGCACAGTTAGCACAATCATTACAGTCATTGGAATTACCGCAATTATTGCCACCTTCGCCACCATTACTCGTCGCTTGCGATCGCCTTTTAGATGCCCATCGCGAACCACCAATTTTAGGTTTATCCGAATTTGGAGATTCTTGAGGCTCGTCGGTAGGCTCAGTATCTCCTAAATCATCAGGTTCACCAACTTCGATCGTCATTGTATTTGAAGCTAAGCGACTGGCATAATATCGCCGCCTTGACTGACATTTGGCTCGACGCTCTTTTAAGATTTCATTGGCTTCACGGCATTCCTGAAAGCGACCTTTAGCATTGGCGATCGCCACTAAAATCCCATCTTCGGCAATCACTCGCTTAAAATATTGAGAGCAAGATTCGCAACCATAGAGCACGCGATGGGCGCAAGAAAATCCTTTATGGGGTGAGATAAATTTCTGATAGCCAGCGATCGCTGTAACAGCGACAGTCCGCGCAGCAGTGCTAAAAACATGGGAAATTGGGAGCTTAACAGGAATTCTTTTCTGCATTTGTCGCTACTGCTGGTCACTTAAAGCAACTCGGCTATGATACAAGAATCTTTAGGTTTCTTCCTTAACCTTAATATTTTTTCTTACTTCACGCTACATCACTAATACGGATTCTCTCAGTGTTTTTTTGATTAAAAAATAAAGCACCCTATGGGTGCTTTATTGTTATGGTTTAGACTTTGCTTCGATCGCTTCCAATCGACTCTTGAGGGATTGATTATCCTTACGCAATTGATCGAGTTCTTCGCGTAGTTGCTTTAAACCCGCATCCTTACCGATCGCCTTTTGGACACGCTGAATTGCTTCATCAGCAACCCGCCGCACCCGACCATCGGGCGTAGAGTCCGATAGCGATCGCAGCACACCAATTGCCCCCGCACTATCAATTTGTCCCAAAGCGCCAACCACTGCCATTTGGGTTAAAAAGAATGTCTCTTGGGAAATGACCTGCAAGCGATTGAGGATTTTCTCGGTTTTGGGTTTAGTCTGCGACTTGCCCATAGCACCAAGGGCACGAATGGAGGCTAGGCGCAAGGGCTGAGGTACATCGGGTTCTGTATATTTGAGGATGGTTTCTAGCGCCTCATCGGATTCCTTAATTTTGGCTAAACCTGCGATCGCGCCCGAACGCACTACTTCATTCCAGCCTGCACGTTCTTTGAGAACTGTTTGCAACAGTTTGACCACCTTAGAAGGTTCCCGTTCATGACTCAAAGCGGCGGCTAATTCGCCCGACAATCTAGCGGCGGTAGCTTCAACGGTATAGCTAGGATCTCCCTTCTTAATGAAGGGCTTAATCAAATCCAAACTCTTCTGCACCTTGTTCTGTGCTAGACCACTAAGAACCGCATTTCTCACCTTCGCATTGGGATCTTCCAATCCCTTAGCCAAGGCTTCAAAGGCTTGATCGAGTTTAATCGAGGCAAGATTCTCAGCGATTTCCACACGCACACCCCAGAAGCGTTCATCGATTAAGGCTTGACCCAAGGCTTTCACCGCCTCTAATCCTCCTTTTTTCGCCAAAGCTTCCGCCGCTTGGATACGCGCAAGGGGATCGGGGTCAGACTGCAAGCCTGCCTTCAGTTCGGCAACACCATAATCGAGAGTAACTTGTTTGAGATAGTGATTCCCTTGATCGAAGCTAATATACTTGGGCTTAGTCTTTAAGGGGAAATAGAAAGACTGTTCTTTCTCAAATACGCGCACTTTGAAAACCTGCGATTCCGCAACATCTTCAAATCCAAAACCAATGGGAATCTTTAAATCAAATAGTTCATCCTGAGTTTGGGAAACTGTGACCTTCGCCAAGTTATTATCACTATCCCAGCTATAGCCTACCTTGTATTCAGGATGTCCACCACGGAAGACATATTGATCAAAGAGGAAGAGAATATTGCGTCCTGTAGCCTCCTCGATCGCTCTTAATAAATCAATGGTCTCAACGGTTTTATGGGCATTTGTCCGCACAAAATGATGAATCGCTTTCCAGAACAACTCATCGCCGAGTTCGGTTCGCAGCATATGGTACACACAGCCGCCCTTCTCGTAGATATGGCGATCATATAGCTCGATCGCCTCGCGATAGACATGGGTCACCATCGGACGACGATAGCGATCGCGATCTTCTGCCAAATAGCTTCTAGCTTCCCCCAGACGATAATAGGCAGCATCTTCAGCTCCATATTCATGGTCTGTCCAAAGCACCTCTGCGTAGGTTGCCGCCCCTTCCTTCACCCATGCGTGCGACCAATGCTTAATCACCACCAAATCACCAAACCATTGGTGCGCTAATTCATGGGCAACAAGGCTTTCACTAGAGCGATTATCCAGTGCGGCTCTCTGGTCTAAAACACAGCGATCGGTTAATAAAGTTGCGGAAGTATTTTCCATGCCACCGAAAATAAAGTCAGCTACACAAACCTGAGCATATTTTGGAAAGGCGTAATCATAGCCATACTTCTCGCTGAAGAATTCAATCATGCGTGGGGTTTTGCCCATCGTTAAGATGGCTTCATCAGCCGTGCGAGACTTGTCTACATAGTAGGTAACAGGTTTACCTTTCCATTCGTCTTTCACTTCGACAAAATCACCGATCGCTAAGGTCATCAAGTAACTAGGATGGACTTCCTTTTGATACCAGTGATAAATTTTCTCTTTTTTCTGTTCCTTAACTTCAATTAATTCCCCATTGGAAATTACGTTAAATTCCTTGGGAACACGAATGCGAATTTCGGAAGTTGCTAATTGTCCGGGGTAATCAAAGCAAGGGAACCAATAGCGCGAGTCTTCATCTTCGCCCTGAGTCCAGACCTGTGTGGGTTTATTGGGTTGATGCTCCGTAGGCTGGACAAAGTAAATACCGCGTTGAGGTTGTACAGCAGCATAGGCGATCGCAATCTCAAGAGGCACATTTGCTTTAGTGGGTTCATTGAGATAGATTTTTAGGAATTCGCCATCATAGTCAAACTTGCTCTTGGTTTTGTCGGGATCGGGCTTAGCTTCGATTTGATCGGTGACTGCCACCGAGTCAATCCGCAAATTCACCGCATCTAAAATCAAATCCTTGATGCCATCACGCACAGGACGAAGACGAATTTTAGTAGTTCCTGTAATTGTTTGCTGGGAAATATCCAGAACTAAATCGAGGGCAATATGTTCCACCTGTCCGGGGCGATCGGGGTTGTAATGGGGTTTTGCGCCCGGAAGTTGAAAAGATTTATGTTTTTTCGATTTGTCGCTTTCTCCATCCCAAAAGCCCAATTCTAAATAGCTGTCCCACGATTTGCGAGTCATAAATCTTTTTCTCTAAACATTGGCTGTGATTTCACCATAGTATATAGCAATCCTAAATGGTTTGTGGAAGCGCACCCCGCAAGGGTGCGCTTCCACAAACCCAAAAATCTATAAATGATTTAGGACTGCTATAGCAATTTCAAAAATCTAGAAAGATATTACTCACAACACTTTGTACTGGAATGATGGATAGCCATATCGCTCAAGTTTCCTAAACTAATGCATCGTCCACCAATAGGTGTCAAACTGTGGAGTTTTCTCTACTAGAGTAGAGACGGGTAAGGAACCAATTTTTTATGAAGTGGCTTTGTCGCTTCATAAAAAATCAAAAGCGGAGTTACTATCATTGCGGGGTTTTCACTGCCTTACGATTTTACTAGCCAGTGCCAAGCCCTAAAAAATCCTAAAATCTAGTTTTTTAAACTGTGTCGCTATTTTTATCGAAACTATTACCAATTTTCTTTTATCCATTAGGACTATCCAGTCTGTTAGTGGCGATCGCACTAGGCATATTGCTATGGAAATCTCGCCAAGCGCGCAACTCCAGTACCGTCAATAGAGCCGCCTCAATATTCCAAAGAAGTAGAATTGCTTCAATTTTGCTGGGAGTTGCTTTAGCAGTTTTACTTTGCAGCAGTAATGAAATTATTTCTAAGTTCATCGTGCGATCGCTAGAGTGGCAATATTTACCCAATGGTGAATTGCCCCAATCGGAGGCGATCATTGTGTTAGGTGGTGGCACGCGCCCACGTATTCCACCAAGACCTTGGTATGAGGTGAATGAGGCAGGCGATCGCATCTTATATGGATCGTGGCTATATAAACAGGGTAAAGCCCCATTGTTAGTAGTAACTGGTGGTAGGGCTGATTGGTATGGCGATGGTGGAAATCCTGAGTCGGAGGATATGGCAGCGATCGCAGAGGCAATGGGTGTACCCGCAAGTGCAATTATCCAAGAATCACAATCCTTCAACACCCGTGATAATGCGGTGAATACTAAGCACATCCTTGATCAAAGAGCCATTAATAAGGTCTTGCTCGTCACCTCAGCTCTACATATGCCGCGATCGATGGAAATTTTCCGCAAGGTTGGCTTAGAGGTTATTCCTGCACCAACAGACTTTTTATCGGTAAATAATGAAAACAGTAAGGGCTTAGCCATAGTTTTAGATTTATTACCTAGTGCTGAGGCTTTAAAAAATACAACTAATGCAATCAAAGAATATATTGGACTGTTTATTTATCAATTAGCAGGTTGGGCATAAAACAAAAAGTAGCCGCGCAAAGCGTGGCTACTTTTTGTTTTATGCAAATTCGTGATCCCTAGGTACTTGTTTACATGATGGCTGTCTGATTAAATAAGCGCTAGTAATATTAAGAAATTTATAAATCTTTATGAGCAGGGGCAACGGAAAAAATAGCAGCAGCATGAACGTAATTTGGGTCGTGCTAGCATTGGCTGCCCTCGGTACTGGCATGGGCGCAGCGATCGCTTCACGATTTGTATCCTATCGAACTGCCTCCACCAGCGTAGAAACTCCCGATACCAACCTAGATAATTCCGTTGCCAAATCTAGAAATGCACCTTCATTTTGCCAGTACAACGCACTGGACTCGGTAACAGCTTCGCTATATCAAGTCAGAGCGATCAATGCGATCGCCAATGATCCATTACCAACCCTCTCAAATTTAAGTAATGCGATTAATGCGGATCTAGTCGCCAGTTTTAATCCTGCCCCATTTCCCCAAATTAGCGATCGTGCGCGTGGGGCAAAAGTCCCGATCATCATGTATCACGATATCACCGCAGTTAAAGATGTGGAGTGGGATGTCACCCCAGAGGATCTCGAAAAGCATTTTCAAGCGCTGCAAGATGGTGGATATACACCAATTACGATGGATCGCCTCGTCAACCATTTGCGGACTGGCTCTCAATTACCAGAAAAGCCTGTATTGCTGACCTTTGACGATAACTATGTTGGTCAATACAAGTACGCTTTCCCCTTGCTCAAAAAATATAACTATCCTGCGGTATGGTCAGTACATACCCGTTTTGTCGGCACTGCGGGTCAAAAGCCCAAGGCAACATGGGATCAACTGCGGGAAATGCAAAAAAGTGGTTTGATTACCATTGCTTCCCATACGGTAAATCATCTGAATATGAAGAACCTCAGCAATGCAGAACTAGAACGTGAGGTATTAGAATCGAAAAAAACTCTGGAAAAAGAATTGGGAATTGCCATCGATTACTTTACCTATCCTGAAGGTGACTTTACGGAACGTGCTAAGGACAAGGTGAAGGATGCAGGTTACAAGGCAGCGCTGTCAATGAGTCTCGATCCCCGCCAAGAGCGCTCGGCTAATGAATCCGATGATTTACTTGCAATTATGCGTTTTGGACAGTCACGCTTTAGTGATGCGATCGAGCAAGCTTCCAGTGGAACTTCCGCAAGTCAAGTTTCACTTTTGCCCACTGTCAGCAATGGTTCGATTAATTTCACTACCCCCGTTGAGAAGAAAAAGGTGACAGTTGATGGTTTATCGCTCACTTTAGTATATGGTGGTCGCGCCGTCACAGCCCATGCCGATAAACGCGCTCAGGTAGCCGAAATTTTAGGAATGACTCCCAATGCGATCGCGGCTGTTGACGGTGGCTTTTTCTCCTTAGAGCGTATTGATGGCAATACGATGATTGGACCTGTGATGAGTCAATTCTCTAGCAATGCAGGCGTTTTTAATGTCGGTAATAAAGGCGAAAATCCATTGTTAAATGGTCGTCCCCTCGTATTAATTAGTCCTACGACAATCAAATTTATTCCCTTTAATGCCGCTAAGCACAATTCTTTAGAAGCAGTCAAGGCGGAGTTACCTGATGTCACTGATGCCTTTGTTGCCGCAGGTTGGCTCGTTCGTGATGGTAAACCCCAATCCGCCGAGTCCTTTGGAAAGCTCTATGGTTTTGATGCTAGTCGCGATCGCGCTTTTTGGGGAATCGATCGCTCTGGTAGACCCGTAATCGGCGTAACGATGGAAATGATCGATTCCGTCGGCTTAGGTAAAGTCTTGGCAAAGGCTGGTTTGCAAGATGTCGTCATGCTTGATTCGGGCGCTAGTGCCTCCCTTGCCTATCGCGGCAAATCAGTGATGGCGTATGAGCCTCGCCCTGTTCCCCATATTGTCGCACTCCTGCCTCCCGATCCTGCCCCCGTAGAGGCTGCCGAAAAGCCCAATTGCCCAGTTAGTCTTAATCGATTTTAGTCATTCATTCAGGCTTACAGCCCTCTGTAAGTAAGTAAAACCTGTGGCTCAAGCGCAGCTTGAGCCACAGGTTTTTGGGTTTTATATAACCAGTTAGCGTGTTGCCAAGCAACGCGCTAAGGGACTTGCTATTAAATTAAAGTACCTACGGCTTCGACTTCGCTCAGCCAACGTTGGCTGAGCGAAGTCGAAGCCGTACAAACTCGGTGGTACCTTTTTTCTCGACAAGTCCCTAACTAGTTATTTGTGTATAAATTACGATAGCTATGCGATACTCATATAAGGGGAGCCAGAAATTTAGGGCAGTTTTGTGAACTGGCGATCGCGACTAGGGGGATTGCTAGGCATTCTATATATAGCTACTTATTTTGAGTCTCCAGCACTTGCCGATTAATTAAACTTAGGGTATTTGGTAAAAAGCCTTTAGGAGTAAAGATTTTCTGCCAAAAATCTCATTTTCATTGCAGCAATTCGCTCTCTCAGAACACAGAGGTTGGAACGATAGTATGGAAGATGGATTCCGCAAAACCAATCAAGAACTTCAGGTATCTGCTCTCAATATTGATCTTATCGATTGTAATCGAGTGGAATGTTTGCATAAAGAACAAGAGGCGATATTAAGCAGTTTTTATAACTCATCTCCTTTCATGATGGGGGTAGTGGAACTTTCTGAGTGCGATATTCTGCATATTTCCGATAACATAGCTACGGCTACATTTTTCCAGACAATGCCAGAGGCAATGGCAGGAAAATGGTCTAGCGAGCTAGGCGTTGATTCGGAAAATATTCAACTTTGGCTGACTCACTACCACTTAAGCCAAGAGCAAAAGCATCCCATTAAGTTTGAGTATGCTCACAAAAAAGAACATAGAATTTATTGGCTATCGGTCACGGTTTCATTCATTGGCTTTGCCGTCAGTCAACGTCCGCGATTTTCCTATGTGGCTGAAGATATTAGCGATCGCAAACAATCAGAAGTTGTAATCCAAGAGAGTGAAGCGAGATTTCGCTATTTAGCAGACCATGCCCCTGTGTTAATTTGGCTTTCAGGGCTAGATAAGCTGTGTTATCACTTTAACCAGAAGTGGTTAGAATTTACGGGTCGGACAATAGAGCAGGAAATGGGGAATGGCTGGGCTGAGGGTGTGCATCCAGAGGACTTCCAACATTGCTTGGATACCTATGTTAATTCCTTTGATGCGAGACAACCATTTGAGATGGAGTATCGCCTAAAACGGTTTGATGGGGAATATCGTTGGCTTCTTGATACAGGTGTACCCAGATTTGATGCTAATGGAGAATTTCTCGGTTATATCGGCTCATGTATAGATATCAGCGATCGCAAACAAGCTGAATCTGCCCTGCGCGAAAGCGAAGCCCGTTGGCAATTTGCCCTAGAAGGAGCGGGAGGGGGCGCATGGGACTGGAATCTGCAAACCAATGAGGCTTTCTTGTCTCGGCGATGGAAAGCGATGCTTGGTTTTGAGGAGCATGAAATTAGCAATAACTCCAGCGATTGGGATCGGATGCTCCACCCAGATGATAAAGAAGCCGTTTATGCGGAGATTAATAAACACTTGCATGGTGAAACCGAACACTCTGTTGTCGAATATCGCATCCAATGTAAGGATGGTAGTTATAAATGGATTTTGGGCAGCGGCAAACTGATTAGTCGCACTGCCGATGGAGCGCCTTTACGATTTATTGGTACGAATATTGATATTAGCGATCGCAAGCAAGCTGAATTATCCCTACAACAAAGCGAAAAAAAATATCGACATCTAATTAATAACTTCCATGCTGGAGTTGTTGTTCATGCCCCCGATACAAGCATCCTTTTAAGCAATGCTAATGCCTGTGAGTTATTAGGACTAACCGAAGAGCAGATGCTAGGGAAAAATGCCATTGATCCTGCATGGCATTTTTGTCGTGAGGATGGCACGGTGATGCCCTTAGAGGAATACCCAGTTCAACAAGTCCTCAGTACGGATTTACCTCTGAGAAATTATATATTGGGCATTAATCAACATAACCGAACAAGGGTTTGGGTGTTAGTGAATGCATTTCCAGAATTTAATGCCAATCAGAAGCTGGAACAGATTGTGATTACCTTTGTTGATATTAGCGATCGCAAACAAGCGGAATTCGATCTTCAATTTGCCAATCAGCAGCTTAGTGATCATATTGCGGAGCTAAACCAACGCCATTGGGAAATGGTGAAGTTGAGTGAAATTAGCGATTTTCTCCAAGCTTGTTTCACTGTAGAGGAGGCTTGTAAGGCTCTTAGTCATTTGATTGAGCCACTATTTCCCAACTGTGCGGGCAGTATTTTTATCACTAATGCTTCCCGCGATCATGTCGAGGTAATGTCATTTTGGGGAAAATCGCTGCATTCTGAAGTCGCTTTTTTGCCTAATGACTGTTGGGCTTTGCGTCGAGGTCGTGTGCATTTTGTAGATCGGAAGTCAGGGCTATATTGCAACCATATTTTATTAGATGAGGAGATCGATGTTACTCTTTGTATCCCCATGATTGCTCAGGGTGAAACCATTGGTTTATTTCATCTCAGTAACAACAAGGCAAACGCTTTAACCGAATCGAAACAACAACTGGCAAAGACATTAGCCGAACAGATTGGATTAGCGATCGCCAATCTTCGTTTACAAGAAACCCTGAAACAACAAAGCATCCGCGATCCTCTCACAGGTTTATTCAACCGTCGCTATCTTGAAGAAAGCCTTAATCAAGAACTATCTCGCGCCCAACGTCAGCAGCACCAGATTGGTGTAATCATGCTAGACATAGACCATTTCAAACGCTTCAATGACAGCTATGGACATGATGCTGGTGACTATGTGCTGCAAACCGTAGGAAGCTTACTCAAAGCCCATGTACGCGGTTTTGATATTGCTTGTCGCTATGGTGGGGAAGAAATGATCCTCGTTTTGCCAGATTCATCTTTGGAAATCACTAGTAAACGTGCTGAGGAGATTCGGGAAGCGATCGCCAAAGTCTCCTTAACCCATAATGGTCAAATTTTAGGCAGTTTGACTGCTTCCCTTGGTGTTGCGAGTTTCCCTCAACATGGCTCAACGGGAAGTTCTGTAATAACAGCCGCAGATGCTGCTCTCTATAGCGCCAAAGCCGCAGGACGTAATCAAGTTTTGACTGCACCATAAAAAAGAGGCGCTTTGCGCCTCTTTTTTATGGGTTTATCGTTGCGATTGTAGTTTGTAACAGGGCGATCACCTGATCTCCAGAAATATGGGCGAGGGGCAAACTATCAATTCCCATCGCGACACAGAGTAGGGCTAAATAAAGAATCGAATATTTGAAGACCGAACGGGCGACATTGCGATCGTTTGGTTCTTTGAGTAACTGGGCTGCCTTGTAAATAAAGGCTACTCCTAGTCCAACGGCGGATACTGCATAAACCAGTCCCATCACATTGCAAGGAAAAACTAACAATAGAGACACAGGAATAATTAATAACGTATATAGCAAAATCTGCTGAGCCGTTACCTCTGCGCCCTTGACGACAGGCAACATCGGTACACCGACCTTGGCATATTCATCACGAATCATTAATGCCAAAGCCCAAAAGTGGGGGGGAGTCCACACGAAGATAATCGCGAATAAGACCCATGCTGCCCAGCTTAATTCCCCAGTAACGGCTGCCCAACCCACTAGCGGTGGAATTGCGCCTGCTGCACCACCGATAACGATATTTTGAGTGCTAGAACGCTTTAGCCAAATTGTATAAACACCAACGTAGGTAGCAATTCCCGACATGGCGAGACAGGCAGCCAAGAGATTGGCATAGACCGCTAGCAACGTAAAGGAAATTGCGGCAAGGGCGATCGCAAAAATCAGAGCATTAAACGGCTGAATCCTACCCGATGGAATGGGTCGCCAACTAGTGCGCTCCATTTTGGCATCGATATCGCGATCGTATAAACAGTTAATCGCATTTGCCGAAGCGGCAGCGATCGCTCCTCCCAAAACCGTAATAAACATCAAAAATCCGTCAACTTGCCCCTCCGAAGCAATCCACATCGCCCCTGCGGTGGTAATGAGCAACAGCACGATAATCCGTGGTTTTGTTAATTCGGTGTAATCTTGGATCACCTCGCGCCAGCTCCGATTCATCGATGGATTGGCGGGTGCAAACATCTTTTCTTCGGAAATAGTTAATTCTTGAATAGCTGTTTCTTGCATTGCGCTTAACTCCTAAAATATTTCGCAGTTCTGACAGTTAGCGAATCGCAGGTTGCGCTTGATTCTGTTCTGTTTGAGATGGGCTAGTGGCTTTTGGGGTGAGTCTAAAGGCTAACACAGCAAAACAAACAAGGGTTCCTAGCAATGCTGAACCTGTAGCTTGGTGAGCAATCGTGAGTGGTTCGACTTGCAAGTGTAGTTTGTAGGTGGCATAGCCGATCGCTACTTGAGCAATTACTAGTAAGCCAGCCAATGAAGCGACAAATCGTAGTACGGGAGCGATCGCTTTAGTTAGCAATACTGTTACCACCAACGCAACACTAGCAAGGGTTGCAGGAATTACGCCGATTAAATGTGCATTCAAAACAATGCACATATCTTGTGTGGCAAAACATTGGTGGAGCGCCCATTGAGAGGCCACTAAAGCACCGAGAATACTTTGTAAATAAATTAAAACTGCTGCTGTTAGACCTAACCAAGCGATTTTGGGCGAAGTACGAGTCTGGTCAGAAATCGTTTGGTTAGTTAGCGAGGCGGCGATAGCCAATAAGCTAGAGAAAAATAACAACCCTGTTCCCAAATGGGCTGTGACGATATCAAATCTGAGTAATTGCGTTACTGTCAATCCACCTAAAATCCCTTGAAAAACTACTAGAGATAATGATCCCGAAGTTGCCCAAGGTAGCCATTTGGGTAAAGACTGCCGAAAATACCAGCTTGCCCCAAATAACACAATCGTGGCAAATCCCACAGTGGAGGCAACGAGACGATGGAACCATTCTAAAAATACTTGGAGATTCATCTGCTCCGCAGGCAACACCGATCCATAACACAGGGGCCAATCTGGACAAGCCAAGCCTGCATTCATCACACGAGTAGCACTACCGATCGCCATCACCATCCAAGTAGCGATCGCAATTCCAATGGCAATGCGACGGATGAGGACAACTGGCTCTATAAATCGGCTGTTAGCTTGAGGATTGCTATTAGCAAAGGTTTCAGATGCTTGTGCTGGTTTGGAAGAAGTTAAAGAGTCAGTCATGCAAGTTCAATAAGTTCAGGATTTCTTCGTGAATCTCTATAAAACTCAACAGAAGTATGAATAAGAGTTACGACCCATCTTAAGAGCAGTTCCAGATTTGGTAAGGGGATTTAACAATTTCTTCGCGTTAGGTATTTACACTGATGCAAAAAGAGCATCGCTAAGCGATGCTCTTTTTCTATAAAGTTGGTGGCGCAAAGCGCCACCAACTTTATAGGGTTGAGCGATCGCGCAGATTATCTAGCCGCTCTCTACGGTTTTCCAAACGATTTTGCATACGGTCTTTCATGCCCTCTCTCATGCGATCGCGATTTTTTTGCATGATTTCCTTAAGTTGCGATCGCTGTTGTGGCGTGAGGATGTCACGCATGGCTAGCATCCTCTCGAAATGTTTATTTTGTAATTCCTGTTGCAGCTCCATCACTTGCTTATGCTTGGCTCGAATGACATCGCTACCTTCAGTACCAGCTAATAAATCTTGTAATTCCTTATTAACTTGGCGTAATTTTTGTCCCAGTTCGCGCATTTGCGTTTGATCGCGATCGCGAACTGCCTTAAGTTTTTGTAATTGCTCAGGAGTGAGATTTAGCTGTTTGAGGACTTTCCCTGAAGGCATATCGGGACTATTAGCTGCAAATTTATCGGCTGAGTCGGGCAACTCGGCAAGATTATTGGGGCTTCCTAACTGGTTCTGGGTTTCGACTGCCTGAGGTTTCGGAGGCTGAGATTGCAAACTCGCAGTACTAGAGACAATCACGCCACTGGTGATTGCGGCTGTGGCAGCGATCGCGCAATATTGAAAGAGCTTTGACTTAAACATATATTTATCGTTTTCTTAATTTTTACTGTTCACAGGAATTTCAATTGTCTGGGGCATATGAATTAGGAATGCTCTACTCGTATTCAAGGGGAGATAGCTCCATCAAAAGCTGGGTATCCGTGGTCGTTGTTGTGCCTGATGTCTGAGCAACACTAACATCCGTAGCATCCCAGCTATTAATTAATGATTGTTCGATCGCTGATTGATCCGCTTCGCTGAGGGAATTAGTAGCAATTTGGAACTGAGAGCGATTATTTGCCAAGTTAAAACCAATACCAGTAGCAAGTGCAACAGGGATCACCAAAGCCCAAGGCAACCAGCGCTTGAGACTTCTATTTTTTGATTTCTGAGGATATTTGCTAATCTCCGCAAATAGTTGCTGCTCAAAGTGGGGGGCAGGAGGTGGAGCGATCGGCTTATTTTGCTTGAGAAAATTCACTAGAGCCATATCAGTTTGATCACGAGGATCTCCATCAAAGTTTTCTTGAGGCTGTGGAAAATTAGAATTTTTCATAGTTCGACTCCTTGCGCTTCTAAAAACTTTCTGATGGCACTACGGGCATGGAATAATCGCGATTTCACCGTGCCGACAGGAATAGACAAAATTTCCGCGATATCTTTTTGGGGTAACTCTTCGAGATCATGCAGTACCAATACCGCCCGATGATCCTCGCTGAGCTTGGCTAAACCTCGTTGCATGATGTCTTGATAATGCATTTGGTTTAACCCTGCTTGCTGATAGCCATCACGGGCGATCGCATCATCCGAGAGGTTTTCCAGTTGCTCATCTTCGACGGAGATATTGCGTGATCGCATTTTTGCTAGTGCTTTGCGGCGATCGCTTGCCACATTAAAAGCAATCCGATAGAGCCATGTCGAGAATTGGGAAGATTGCCGAAACTTACCTAATCCTTTCCAAGCTCTGAGGAAAACATCCTGCACCAGATCATCTAAACCATCGGAACCACATAGCTGAAATAGCGTTGACCGCACCTTGTGATGGTGACGTTGATACAGCTTTTTAAAGCTATGGGCATCACCATGCAAGCTCGCTTGCACCAGATGGAGATCGGGATCAGAGGGATTAGGAGTTTCGATATTTGTAGTTATGGTTTTGAACATCGACTATCAACATCCATATCTCGGCTTATTGCGGTTTTCATTATTACCAAAATTAACCTTGTGAGCATCTATACTTATTGAGGCAATATCGATGGCTATCAACTTATAGGTTTTGACCGCCATCACCTCAAAAAGGTTCACCCAAAAAAGGGTTACAAAAACTCATATGTCCGTTGTTAGTTCTGTATTAATTCCTATCATTAAACTGTGGTTGCGATCGCAGGTCGAACATATTGATACTCTCGAAATAGCGATCGCAGGCAAAAGCCGTCAAATTTTAAGCGGTGATATTCCTAAAGCAAATGTGATTGGGGCGGGGGCAAAATATCAAGGCTTAGCAGTAACTAATATCGATCTATGTGCAGAAGCAATTCATCTCAATATTGCCCAAATCCTTAAGGGTGAGGCTTTACGATTGCTCGATCCCATTCGCGTAACGATGGATGTCGAGCTATCTCCCGAAGATCTTCAAAGCTGTCTCAAGTCCCATATTTTCCTTGATGCGATCGCCCCTGATGCACCACCGACAGCCACAACCGATGATGAGATTCGCGCTTTACTAGAGCATCTAGTCCATAAGCTCGGTGATGAATTTACATTGCATGAACTAGCGATCACCGATGGTGGCGCAAGATGTCGTGGTGAATTTGCGATCGCTGCCACCTAAATAATAATGACGCACGGGCAGAGTGTGTCCTTTTAGCTCTCTCTTTAACTATGGCTAAACACTTATAGAATTTTTCAAGCAAGCGATGTACATCGCTTGCTTGAAAAATTTTATCGCAGCACAATCTAAATTTAATCAACGTAAATTTAATCAAACTAAATTATTAATTTTCAAAACTGAAAAAGTTATTTAAAAGTTACCAATAAGTTAACGAAATCTACCTCTAAAAAGTTTTATTTAGCTTGTTTTTAAAAGTATTTAGCTTTTCCCTATTTTTTCGTCTAATACAATACATAATGATTTTTTAAGTCTATGCTTATATAAAAAGCACAATAATGTTTTATGGTTTACACAAACGAAATATAACTGCCTAGTATTTCTAGATTCTTTTGTTTTTACTTTCTCAACATCGAAATAAATTAAAGACGAGGTATTGAGATAAATGCATACTCAAAATAATGTAAAAGCTGTTATAGAAAGAGATAGCCTAGTACTAGATATTTTGTGTAGCGCGTTTGGTTGTTGCACAGTTAATAGAGCAATAAGCCATATGGATTCTTATAAAATTCATAGGAAAGAAAAATCGAGTATCATCCAAGAACATTTCAACAAGCTTTCCTATGAATGGCAGATGGGCAATGCTAGAGGCTATCTAGAATCATTAGCCACAGATTTGCAGTACTACATCATTTGCCATCTCATGGATGACTACAACGCTTTGCGCTGACTTGAAACCCAGAGAAAATTTTGAAAGCGCGGCGAAGCCGCGCTTTCAAAATTTTCTCTGTACTACTTTAAGCCTCAACAGGCTGTATATGAATGACAAACAACGTACATAGGATTTAAAAGTAGAAAAAGTAGATAGAATTGTTGGCAATACAAAAGTTAATCTCCTTAAACTTTTGTCAATTTATATAAATGCTCTCTAAACTTTCTATTTCTCAAAAATTGCCAAAGTTTCTCTTAATATTTATAGCCAACCTAGCTTGCTTAGCGATCGCCATCCAACCTGTATGGGCGCAATTTGGGGCAGTGCCGATGAGGGTAAAAGTTTTTGATGGCGACAATATTACCCTTGTAGATCGGGGCATCAAAAATAAAATCCATCTTGCCTGTATCGATGCGCCTGAGTTACTACAAGCCGAAGGGGAACATGCCCGCAAGGTATTGCAAAACATCCTTGCCGATGAAGAAATCTATGTCAGGGTCTTCAAAAAGGATAAATTTGGGCGCTACTACGGTGAAGTGATTGCAGGTGGACAAAATGCCAATAAATTAATGCTATCCCTCGGACTTGCCCATTACGATCGCCTCCAAGAAAAGGATTGTCAAGGCTATGCAGAACTTGAAACTAAAGCACAAAGTGATCGCGTAGGTATTTGGGCAAATGGTACAGATGTCATGACACCCAGCCAATTTCGGCGTGAAAATAAGTTATTAGGTGTTGGCTACTAAACAAAAAAGCTGTGCATTGCACAGCTTTTTTATTATTACGGGATTGTGCAATGCCCAATCCCTATTTTTGGAAACTTAGACATCGCGACGACGGAAACGACCACGACGCTTAGCATTTTCGGCTTTACGCTTACGTTTTTCGCCTGCTGTTTCATGATACTGACAGCGACGAATATCTGCTAGTAAGCCAGCTTTTTGGATTTTTTTCTTAAATCGGCGTAGTGCCGACTCAATCCCTTCATTTTCACCAACGATTATTTGAGTCATGCTTATTTTGGGAGCAAAGTATTGTTCTTATTATGCTTTAGTTTGGCGCATTTTAATTTAGGCGGCGACTATCTAGGTTAGCAAATCTAAGCCTATGTTGTAAAGTTTATTTTTGTATAGTGGCGATCGCCTGCTGATCGTCTTGCAAAAAGATTGCTCTTAAAAGTTCGTTTTCAGCTTAATTATTTGTAGGATCTTTACCAATCATTCATAGCACACTTGCTCATCTAGAACTTTAGTCATTGGGAACTTGATCGAGTTATACCTGACGAGTGATGAAAATGACTTACTCCTTTTGCCATTTCACCTTCTAAAGGGCTGCGGCGCTTCGCACCGCCGCCGACCTTTGTTTGGGCGCTATATAATGAAAGTGAATAGATAATTAGGAATTTGTCACTTGGTTTACCCAAGACTATTCTTGAGGAGGTTTTGCTCTCCATGCAAGTACTGGGTGTGTTTGAAGATCGCCATGATGCTGGCTGCCAGTTAGCGGAATTAATTGTCAGAGCCAAGCCTACAAATCCAATTGTTTATGGGATTCCCCGTGGCGGTATATTAGTCGCTGCTCCGATCGCACAGCAACTTGGTTGCCCTTTGGATGTAGCGATCGCAAAAAAAATAGTGCTGCCGATTAATCCTGAAACCGCCCTAGGTGCAATCACATCTGACGGCTATATGCTAGATATGGGCAGGCAATATTGCTCTCCTAGCGAATGGGCTCATGCTGTTCACTATGCAAGGACTAAAGCTGATGGGCTACTGCAATCATTTCAACCATGCCGACCGCAGTTAGAAATTGCTGACACAACAGCAATCCTTGTTGATGATGGTATTGCCACAGGCGCAACGATCGCCGTGATTGCGGCGGCAATGAAAACCCTACCCTACAGAGAAATTTGGCTAGCAGCTCCTGTTGCACCCCTCCGAATGCCCAAGGCGATCGCCTCACGGATCGACAATATCATTTTATTAGAACGTCCTGAAGTATTTGTAAGCGTCAGCTATTTTTACAAACATTTTCCCGAAGTGACGACAGAAGAAGCTTTAGCCTGTTTTCAAATGGCTAACAGCTAATCTTCGCGTATTTCTTCACCATCTAGTAAATCAATAATGCGATCGCGTAGAAAAAATTCATTGCGCTCTAACTCACATTCGATACATACCCAATCGCGATCGCCATAAAATTGACAGAGTTTATAAATGGGTTGTAAACGACTGATGCAACCTTCCTCCACGAGATTACAAGCATCATGCTTGATGGCATCAATGGAATAGGGCATTGGTTGTTTGGCGGCTGTGGTAATCATTTTTACCTCCTTAGAAAATTAAGTCTTCTCAATTTCTCCAAAGATAGAATTACTTCTCTTATTCTATTATCAATGATTGGGAACGCTTTTAATCATCTGTAGCGAATTCACTGAATTAGCAAATGCGGGGTAACTGCTCGCCACTGAGCATACTCAAAATTCGACTCACTCCGATCTGACCACGCATAGATACGATCGCTTGTCCGCGATCGCCAACTCTGCCAATCACACGCATCTGTCCCCCTGCCTCAGGGAAACTCCGAACAATGGCGATCGCTTTCTCAACTTCTGACTCAGGGACAAACGCCACAAATCTCCCCTCATTGGCTACATAAAGCGGATCAAGTCCTAAAATTTCACAGACTGCCCGCACATCCTCTTGCACAGCGATCGCTGATTCTTCTATGGTGATATTAATATTAGCTGTACTCGCTAATTCATTCAGGGAAGTTGCCAAACCGCCACGGGTTAAATCTCGCATCGCATGAATTTCCACACCTCCCTCTAACAAAGCCATCACTAAATCCGCCAAAGCCATACAGTCACTCTGAATCTCTGTCTCAAATTCCAAACCTTCTCTTGCCGCCATTATGGCAATACCATGACGACCAATATCGCCATTCAGAAGAATCACATCTCCTTCACGAATCGAATGTGGTGCAATTTCTAAATCCGTTGCGATCGCTCCAATCCCCGATGTATTAATGAATATGCCATCACCCTTACCGCGATCAACCACCTTCGTGTCACCAGTGACAATCTGCACTCCTGCTATCTCGGCAGCCTGACGCATCGATTGCACCACGCGCCATAACGTCTCCATTGGCAAGCCCTCTTCCAAAATAAAGCCTGCACTCAAATACAGAGGTTTCGCTCCCACCATCGCCAAATCATTGACGCTTCCATTGACAGCTAAAGTACCAATGTCTCCCCCTGCAAAAAAGAGTGGCTTTACTACATAGGAATCTGTCGTAAAAGCTAATTTCTGCCCCGTCAATGAAATGGTCACGGCATCCTGTTGAGCGCGATCGCCCATCCCAAAAGCGGGGGCAAACATCTCAGAAATGAGTTGATGCGTTAACCTACCACCCCCACCATGCGCCAATAAAATTTGTGGATATTGCTGGAAGGCGATCGGGCAAGATATTTGTTCTAGAGACATAGCAGACAATGGATTTCCAAAGAATCATGGTATCTCAAGAACTTTCACAATACTCATTTATGGTTCTGCAATTTAATCAAGAACCAGTCCTTGATATCGAGAATAGCTTTTAGTAATTATTCAGGATTGTTGGATTTCTTTGATGATTGCCGAGGCAAAATGCAATCAAAATTACAATTTGTTGTCAAAAAAAGTTAACATAAAATTAACATTTCTATAAGTAGCATCGGTTCACTGCTTCAAAACCCATAGCCTTAAAAATCCCACAAATTCAAACATAGATGGCACTTTGCGCCACCTCATCCATCCTTCATCCCTAGTAACTCCAACCTTTTAAAATCACTCAAACGTCATGGTTCGACAACTCAAAAGCATTGCACCGCATGGTGGTCAATTAATCAATCGCATTGCCTCAGAAGCCCAAAAAGAAGTTTTTTATAGCAAAGCTGACCACTTGCCCCGTGTGCAACTGACTGAGCGCGCACTCTCCGATTTAGAACTAATTGCGATCGGTGGTTTTAGTCCACTCACAGGTTTTTTGGGCAAAGCCGACTATGACTCTGTAGTGATGAATATGCGTCTTGCCAATGGCTTGCCTTGGTCAATTCCCATTACTTTACCCGTTACCTCCGCCGTTGCTGAAAGCTTGACCGTTGGCAGCTTGGTGCGCCTTGACGATCCCGATGGCATTTTTATCGGTGTCCTCGAATTAAGCGAAAAATATAAGTACGACAAGCTCAAGGAAGCACTGCATGTCTACCGCACCAATGAAGATCGTCATCCGGGGGTAAAGGTTGTTTATAACCAAGGTGAGGTGTATCTTGCTGGAGATGTGTGGCTACTAGAGCGTCGTCCCCATCCTCTTTTCCCCACCTATCAAATTGATCCTGCGGAATCCCGTGAGCTATTTATTCAAAAAGGTTGGAAGACTATCGTTGGTTTCCAAACCCGTAACCCCATCCACCGTGCCCATGAATATATTCAGAAATGTGCGTTGGAAATCGTTGATGGTTTGTTCTTGCATCCTCTAGTCGGTGCAACTAAGAGCGATGACGTACCTGCTGATGTGCGGATGCGTTGCTATGAAATTATGCTGGAGCATTATTTCCCCTTAGATCGTGTGACCCTAGCAATTAACCCTGCGGCAATGCGTTATGCGGGACCTCGTGAAGCTATTTTCCATGCTTTGATTCGTAAGAACTACGGCTGTACTCACTTCATTGTCGGCCGTGATCATGCGGGTGTTGGCGATTATTATGGAACCTATGACGCGCAATATATTTTCGATGAGTTTGAAATTGGCGAGCTAGGCATTATTCCTTTGATGTTTGAACATGCGTTCTATTGCAAGCGCACTGGTGGCATGGCAACTACTAAAACTAGTGCGAGTTTACCCGAAGAGCGAGTCCATCTCTCTGGTACAAAAGTCCGCGAGATGCTCCGTCGTGGGGAATGTCCACCTCCTGAGTTCTCTCGTCCTGAAGTAGCGGCGGAACTTGCTAAAGTAATGCACAAAATGGCGATCGAAGAAGCTTCTACGGGCTTTGAAATCTAACAAAAAAGGAGGTGCTAAGCACCTCCTTTTTTGTTATTTAGCAACAGGTTCTAAAATTAGATAGCCATTAACAGCTTCAGTCTTACCAATTGCCGCTAATTGCCCCTCAAATTCTGTTGGTGTTGTGTGCGACGATTCCAATAGCTTATATTGATCTACATAGCCTTCTATGGTGTTATTTCTTGCCACAAGTTTTTGCAAGAACGGTAATACTTTAAGCTTTTGTCTGTCCACTTCCTTTTCTAAAGTTTCCCCAGCTTTTTGACGAGCAAAATTGAAAAGAGATGATGTCACTTTCATTGCACCTTTACCTACATCAGTAACTCCATCTTCGTCATACCAAGGTCTCGTCTTACTTCTTAGTTCATCAATCCACGCATAGCCCTTTTCTTCTGCATAGACAAAATCGCACCATTCAACTAGGTTAGAGATTGGTAATTCCCTAGCAAAATCGCTAAACAAGAGCCGTTCTGGATTTTCACCTAAAATTAAATCTTTAGCAATACGTCTTGATTGTTCCTTCCAAAATATATTAGTTTCTGCAATATCTTTCATTGCCATATCTAACATACCTAGTTCAGCAAAGCACCGAGCATGAGCAAGAGATGTTAAACAGAAATACTCTTCAAATGCGATCGCTAACTCGATAGTATCAGCACTGGCTAATAATTCTTTATACTTAAGACTAACTGGCCCAAATATATTTTTGGCATTGAAAAGCATGGTATGACGATGATCTATATTTTTGATCTCAGAAATACTGAGCAAATCTTTTAATGCAGAGCCGAGTCTAGATCTTTCTTCAAGCTCTAAAAGTGCGCGAATAGCTTTGACATCTTTTTGGATCTCATTTAATTGACCTTCCAGAACTTTAAGCTTTTCATTAAGAACTGTAAAACCAACAGATGAAACAACTAAGTTTAAACCTGATAAAGCCATTGTTCCATTTGCTATTTGAAACAATTGTTGAACACCTGAATTAAGATTATTTACCTGTCCAGAAAGTTTATGCAATTGATAAGTATTAACAGCCCCCAAGATATTAGATACAGGTGATAGTATCGGTAATCCTACAGATTGTCCTGTAATAGGTAGTAAGTGTCTTACAATTTGACCAGCATTTTTTGTTCCAGTTGCCCATCTAATTACACCACCGTAAATCTTATACTGCCCTGTAAGTAAACCTATTATTACTTGTTGTGGAATTGAGCGAGAAACAGTTAAACCTAAAAGTGAATCCACCATAATTATTTTGATAGTATCCAAACCAAATTCTAGCATATTTTAGGATTTACTCTATAAAATCAAAGATAATTAATAGCTAAAATTTATTAGATATCACAATTTGATTGATTACAGATTTTTGAGCTTCAATGCTTTCTAGTAAACGGAACTGCACTAGTGATCGCAATAAATTATGCTCAGGATATTTGACATGAAAGTAGACATTTCCTGCTAAATAGTCGGTAAAGAATCGCAAGCCTAACTCAAAGGTTATTACACGAACTGCATCGTAAATATAGTCATAATCATATTCCGTCAGGAATGATTGCGCCGTTGAGAGATATCCCTGCAAAATCGCTTCGCAAAGTTCCACATCAAACTCGACACTTTCCCAATCCTCTATCTCCTCCCCCGCAGGATTGCATCCCGATCGCAAACAATCACCAATATCGTAATGGATTAAACCAGATTTCACCGTATCTAAATCAATTACACTCACCGCTAAGTTCGTCTGCTTATCAAAGAGAATATTATTTACCTTAGGATCGCCATGCATCGTTCGCAATGGTAATTTCCCTGAAGCTTTTGCATCTTCTAAAATATGGGCTAAGCCTTGGTGATCGCTCACAATTTGCAAACAATAATCAACTTCCGCAGATCGCGTTATATTGCTTTGAGCAAGCACTTCCTCATATTGTCCAAGGTATCGCGGCGTAATATGAAACCCCTCTAGGGTATCTGCTAACTTCTCTACCTCTAAATCACTAGTCAAATGATGGAAAGTCCCCAACGCATAGCCAACTTCCTGTGCTTGCTCAGAATTTTCCATCGCGTCAAAGGATTGTGAATCAGCGATGAAACTGAGCGATCGCCAAAATTCACCATTCTCGGTTTGGTAATAGTCTTGTCCTTGTTGTGTAGATAATACCTGCGGTACTGTCCATTGGCGATCTAGTGGCGTATTTTTGAGGCGATCGCGCACATGCTCTCCATAAATCCGCATATTCTGCATCACCAGTTCTGGTTCACGGAATACATTGGTATTTAAGCGTTGTAGGACAAATGGCTGGTCTATCCCTTGCCGAGAGACTAAGAAAGTATCATTAATATTGCCACTGCCAAAGGGTTGTAAATCATCAATTTCTTGCTGCGGTGAGAATTTTTTAGCGATCGCGATTAGTCTGGCAAGTTCGTTATGATCCATATTTGACTTAGAGAATATCTTAATTGCCCAAATGTACTACAGTTATTGCTATTTGTTGAGTAAAGATACACCGCGCTTTGCACGATGCATCTTTACTCAACAAAACCTCGACGACATGCGTCTTTTGTTGTACGGTTAAATATCAAGGCAAACCAGTATTCATCTATGAAACTCCTCAACATTGGTTGTGGATTAACATTTCATCCCGCGTGGATCAATATCGATGTTGTCCCATCCGCCCCAGAAGTTCAATATTGTGACATAACCAAAAAATTACCCTATCCAGATAATTATTTTGACGCTTGCTATAGTTCCCATGTGTTAGAGCATCTTACTAAAGAGGATGCCCACAAACTTCTGGCAGAGTGCCGACGCATCCTCAAACCTCACGGAATCATTCGCATAGTAGTTCCTAATTTAGAAGCGATGGTGAGAGAGTATTTACGAATTTTAGAACAAATTAGCCTGAATCCTAATCTGCCCTCGCAGGAAATACAGGATGACTATGACTGGATCATGCTAGAGCTATATGATCAGACAGTTCGCAACTTCAGTGGAGGGGAAATGGTGCAGTTCTTACAACAGCCAAATCTGACCAATAAGAACTATATTCGATCTCGTATTGGTGCTGAAGCAGAACAGTACTGGAAAAAGCCTCAGACCTTTTGGGAGAAATTAACTTCCCCAAAGTTATCGAAAATTCTTTCAAAAATCAAACCAATAATTATCAGATACCTACTTCTAATTGCAGGGAAGAAAGCTAGTAATTCCTTTAATGAAGGTTGGTTTCGGAACTCTGGTGAAATTCATCGCTGGATGTACGATCGCTTTTCTTTGCAAAGATTACTCCATAAAGCTGGATTTAGTGATATTCAAGTTTATCTAGCAGATGCAAGTGGTATTCCCGATTTTAATAGTTACAATCTCGATATAATGGATGAAAAAGTGCGAAAACCTGACTCTTTATTTATGGAAGCCATCAAACCTTCTGAGGTTTCAATCTAGAGGTTTAGCTTTAAAAGCAAAAAATTTATATGACCTGTTGCTACATTCTCTTACCCGTTCATAATCGCAGAGAAATCACTCATAACTTTATCAAATGTCTAAATTTACAAACATATTCTAACTACCGCTTAATCTTAATTGATGATGGATCAACCGATGGGACTGCTCAAATGGCACAAAGTCAAATAGAAGATTTGACCATAATCACGGGAACGGGAAATTGGTGGTGGGCAGGGGGATTGCAACAGGGGATAAACTGGCTCAAG
Source organism: Pseudanabaena yagii GIHE-NHR1 (assembly GCF_012863495.1). NCBI lineage: Bacteria > Bacillati > Cyanobacteriota > Cyanophyceae > Pseudanabaenales > Pseudanabaenaceae > Pseudanabaena > Pseudanabaena yagii. The sequence goes on along the minus strand of NZ_JAAVJL010000001.1, from coordinate 2,506,809 downwards.
GCAAATTCTCCCAATGATGAAGACGCAGTATTGATGATCAACAATGACGTAACTATCAAGCCAGACTTTCTAGAAATAGGAATTAAGCTCTTACAGGCGATGCCGAATACATTATTACAGGCACAAGCCTATAGTAGCGATGAGATTGATGTTTGTCTTGACTGCGGACTGAACATCGATCTAAATACTTTGACCTTTGATCAAGCTAGTTCAGCCGCAGAGATCAATTGTTTATGCACTAGGGGGTTATTCATGCGCTGGCAAGATTTGCAGAGGGTAGGGGATTTCTATCCACAGATATTGCCCCATTATCTATCGGATTATGAATTCACGATCCGAGCTTACCGAAAAGGCTTATCTCTCAAAACCCATCCCGATCTCAAGCTTTGGTTGAATGAGAAAACCACTGGATTTCATCCTAAAAAGGGCGATTTCCCGATCGCCACAATCTGGAAAAGATATTTCTCACGCCGATCTTCTGCGAATAAAATTGATTGGACGATGTTTGTGTTACTCACTAGTCCTAAACGCAGTTTGCTAGCCAATCTCGGACGTGTCTGGCTCAGAGGCTTAATTAATTTATTTGCTCAAAAATCCCTATGAATCATTGGCAATTGACGACTCCTGTAGCTCTAATTATTTTTAATCGCCCTGATACCACAAGGCGCGTTTTGGAAGTAATTCGGCAGGCGAAACCTCCTAAATTATTAGTTGTCGCTGATGGTGCGAGGGAAAATCATCCCACCGATCGCCAAAATTGTGCAGAGACTAGAGCAATCATTGAGCAGGTAGATTGGGACTGTGAGGTGATGACCAATTTTAGCGATCGCAACTTAGGCTGTCGTCAGCGCGTTTCATCGGGGTTAAATTGGGTGTTTGAGCAGGTTCCTGAAGCAATTATCTTAGAAGATGATTGTTTAGCTCATCCTAGCTTTTTTCGCTTTTGTGAAGAGCTACTAGAGAAATATCGAGATGATCTGCGCGTCATGCATATTGGCGGCAATAACTTCCAACCTCTCAAACATCGCATACAGGATAGTTACTATTTTTCGCGCTATAACCATTGCTGGGGATGGGCAAGTTGGCGACGCGCTTGGCAGCATTACGATGTAGATATGAAGTTATGGAGTCTTGTGCGTGATGGAGACTGGCTAGAAGGTATCCTTCAAGATCGCGATGCAGTTAAGGAATGGAAGCGAAACTTTCAAAAAATTAGCGATCGCATCACAGATTCTTGGGACTATCAATGGACTTTCGCCTGTTGGTTACAGCGTGGGGTAAGCATTTTACCAAATGTGAATCTAGTATCTAATATTGGCTTTAGCAAAGAGGCAACCCACACATATCGCAAGAATCTTTTTGCGGAGATTCCTGTGCAGCCAATGGAATTTCCGTTGCAACATCCCATCATGATGGTTCGTGCTCAGAAAGCCGATCAATTCACCCAAGACTTAATCTATAGCCATAGTCTCATTGCGAAGTTACGGCGAAAGTTTTGGATGAGTGCAGATAGAAATATTTTTAACGTGATGTGAGAGTATTTGTAAGCCTGTTGAAGCTTGAAGCATTACAGACAAAATTTTGAAAGCTTGGCTAAGCCAAGCTTTCAAAATTAATTAACGCACTGTATTTAGTCATGGCGAGAACATGGAATTAAAGCTGAGATTGTTATATTGGTTATAGTCAATCCTCTATTGCCACACCACACAAACCCATGTCCTTTGCTACTACTACCTCGCCCATCCATACTAATTTCAAGATTCGTGCCGATATCCTTGAGTTACAACCTAGCATTGTCCAGTGGCGGCGAGACTTTCATCGATTTCCTGAACTTGGGTTTAAAGAAAGGCGCACATCGACAGCGATCGCTGAAAAATTAACGGCATGGGGCATCCCTCATCAAACAGGCATCGCTCAGACTGGTATTGTTGCAACGATTACGGGCAAGAAAAAGGGGCATCACAAAGTATTAGCAATCCGTGCGGATATGGACGCACTACCGATTCAAGAAGAAAACATTGTGAATTATCGCTCTCAAATCGATAATATGATGCACGCCTGCGGTCATGACGGACATACAGCGATCGCTTTGGGTACGGCAAAATATTTATGGGAACATCGCGACGACTTTAGCGGTACGGTGAAGATAATTTTTCAGCCAGCCGAGGAGGGACCAGGGGGCGCAAAACCAATGATTGAGGCAGGCGTGCTCACAAATCCCACCGTTGATGCAATTATTGGCTTACACCTCTGGAATAACCTTCCTCTTGGTACGGTCGGCGTTCGTAGTGGTGCATTGATGGCAGCCACAGAGTACTTCCATTGTAAAATTATTGGACGGGGTGGACATGGCGCACTCCCTCAACAAACCATTGATTCCATTCTAGTTGCTGCTCAAGTGGTAAATGCAATTCACACAATCGTGGCTCGCAATGTGAGTCCCCTTGAATCAGCAGTGATCAGTATTGGCGAATTTCACGCAGGTTCAGCAGTAAATGTGATTGCGGATTCTGCAAAACTAAGTGGAACTGTGCGCTATTTTAATCCTGAAGTGGGCTTGAAAGTGGCTTCACGTTTGGAAGAGGTGGTTGCGGGTGTCTGTGCTTCCCATGGAGCGACCTATGATCTGCAATATCATAAGCTCTATCCTGCGGTGATTAATGACTATGCGATCGCGGAATTAGTCCGCTCTGTTGCTGAAAATGTAATCGAAACTCCCGAAGGTATCGTGCCTGAATGCCAGACTATGGGCGGTGAAGATATGTCCTTCTTTTTGGAAGCTGTACCCGGATGCTATTTCTTCCTTGGTTCCGCTAATCCTGACAAGGGCTTAGCCTATCCCCATCATCACCCCCGCTTCAATTTTGATGAGACTGCGCTAGCGACTGGGGTGGAAATTTTTGTTCGTTGTGTGGAGAAGTTTTTGAATTAGGAGCTCTGTAATGCTGATACAGCATCGCGATTTATCCCTATATCTCAACCAGATCTATAGTAATTTTATTCATATCATTTCGTGATTTTCTCTTCACAAACCCAGCGCCATAAGAAATGACTCTTACCTTTTGCCTTGATACTTTTTACTTGATTAATTAGCGATCGCCTTTCTCTAGGACTCACTCCCCACAGGATAATTGCACTCTGCCAGATCAGAGTTGATAAAGTCATGGCAATACATAGTCCCAAACCTAACATTGGCAAACGGTTATAAGCCAAACTGATGCGTACTGCTGCCCATGTAAATGACGCAATCCATAGCTCAATTTCCGAGCGCAAAGCCCAGATACTCGCCGTGCCCACCGTCAGCCATAGAAATACATCCAACATCCATCGCAAATAGGTCTGTACTTCGATTAGTCTTTGGACTTGGCGATCTAACATCTGATCAACGTAGGACTCATCCGATGGATTAGAAACCGTATCGAGATCTTCACTATCCATTACTAAGTAGTTCCATCTTTAAGATATACAGAGATATACACAAATTCTTTAATAACAGAAAAGCTCCCTGATGGGAGCTTTTCTAAAAATTTAGTTTACTTCTACAGTTGATTGCTTGAGTTTAGAAGTTTGACGACTGCGCCACCATGCCAGCAAAATACTGGCATTGAAAATACTGGAGTAAGCACCAGACAAGAAACCGATAATCAAAGCCAGTGAGAAAAACCTCAAGGTTGCACCACCGAATAAGAAAATCGCCACTAGCGGCAAGGTCGCAGTCAGGGACGTATTAATCGATCGCCCTAGAGTTTGATTGACCGAAGCATTAACTAGATCGTTAAAACTCGTGTTACCCGCATCAAGTTTTACATTTTCACGAATGCGATCGTAAATTACCACGGTGTCATTGACGGAAAAGCCACAGATCGTCAACATCGCCACAATAAATAAACTATCGATTTCCACGCCTAAGGTTAAACCCAAGATCGAGAAAGTTCCAACCGTCACGAAAATATCATGAAATAGCGCCAACACGGCAAAAGCAGCATAATCCAACTGAAAACGAAATGATAAATAAATGCCAATGCCCGCGAATGACAAAATAATCGCTAGTAAACCATTGCGAAGCGCTTGTTGCCCGATCGCTGCACCAACTTCATCAAGCTGTGACTTTTTCGGATCGACTTCGCCATATTGTTTCAAAGACTCCGTAAGCGTTGACTTCAGCTTTTCGCGCTCTTCCGTCGAGAGATGCGCTGTACGCACTGATACGCCTTTTAGGTCTTTGCCTTCGACTAATTGAATAACACTATTGGTAAAGCCTTTACTTTCAACAGCCTGACGGACGATCGCAATATCAATGGGTTTGCCACAAGTATCTCCATTACAAGCTAATCCCAGTGTCACACTAGAGCCGCCCGTAAAATCAAGTCCTAAACGTAATGGAGAACCTAATTGTTGGAATGACAACACCATCGCCACGATTCCTGCCACAATCACTGCTGTGGAAATCGTGAGGTAAAGACGCGCATTTTTAATTACATCTAATCTCATAGAACCGCACCGCTTGTATTGTCTTTTGTATTGTCTGTCTTGTCGTTTTGCTCTTCTGTTATTTCTTCAACCTCAGTTGCAACATCAATCGTTGATGTTGAGATTTTGCCGAAAGCTTTCATGCCGTAGTATTCAGGCTTACGGAAACTAGGGTTGCTAATCATCGCCAACATTAGCGATCGGCTCAAGGTAATTGCCGTAAACATACTGACGATTACCCCGACACCAAGGGTGACGGCAAAACCTTTGACAAATCCTGAACCTAGCCAGAATAAAGTCACACAAGCAATTAATGTGGTCACGTTACTATCGAGGATACTTGACCATGCCCGATAGAAACCTGCCTCAACGGATTTATAAAGTGTGCGGCCTGCTTTTAATTCTTCTTTAGTACGTTCAAAAATTAAGACGTTGGCATCCACCGCCATACCAATGCTGAGGATAAAGCCTGCAATACCCGGTAAGGTCAGGACTACTCCAAGCAAGCTAAACAAGGCATAGGTAATCACTGCATAGGTAATTAGCGCAATATCGGCAACCCCGCCCAAAATACGGTAGTAAAGCACCATAAAAATCAGGACTAGTGCTAAGCCTGACACACCAGCATAGATACTGCTGAGAATGCTATCTGCACCAAGGGTTGCACCAACGGTGCGATTTTCGACAATTTCGACGGGTACAGGTAAAGCCCCTGCGCGTAATTGCAAAGCTAATTCAGTCGCAGAATCTAGGGTAAAGTTGCCTGTAATGACTGCTCGTCCACCTGTAATGCCTTTACCTTGAAATTCGGGACCAACCGATGGAGAGCTAATTAGTTTGTCATCTAAGAAAATACCTAAAGCACGACCAGTACCTCCGATTTCGCCAGTAGTTTTAGCAAACAGATCGCCGCCTTTATCGTCAAAGGTCAGAGCAACTTGCCAAGAGTCGGGACCATTGCCACTGGGTGAGGCAACGGCATCTTTGAGCATATTGCCTGTTAAGCCTGTGCGCTCAAAAATACTCTTGAGATCTTCAATGCTCTTTTTATATGTGGCTTCATTTTCCGCGATCGCCTTTTGATCGCCAGAGTTTTTCAGGAGTTCACGCTGAACCGTTGCTGCCTGTAGAATTTGCAATCTTGCTCTTAGCTCACTTTCCGTACCTTTCTTTTGCTTGCGAAAATCAAGTTGAGCAGTTGTGCCAAGTACACGCTCAGCTTGAGCAGGATCATTGACCCCCGGTAACTGCACGATCAGTTGATTATTACCCGATAGCAAAATTGTGGCCTCGGAAACTCCTAAACCGTTAATACGCTGCTCCACCACAAACTTGGCGGTTTCCATAATGCGCGGCGTAATTTCATTAATACCTTGTTCAGGATTAGTTTTTGCTTGGAGTGTAAGCTGTGCGCCACCTCGTAGATCCAAACCTAATTTAGGTGGATGAATGACGATTAGATACACAGCCCCTAATAAGATTGCCAATACGAAGGCAAGCAGGCGGCTTTGTTTACCCATATTTTTGTATAGCTTTTTGGTATAGCTTTTGTATCGCTTTTGTAGCTTTACTTCAAGCTAGATTAAACAGAGGAATATTTTGAGACATCTGTCATCATACCCCACAGATACAGCGCGTTGCGCTGAATTAAAGACCAGAGAAATTTTTGAAAGTGTGGCTTCGCCACACTTTCAAAAATTTCTCTGGTCTTAGCAAAACTTTAAAAATCTCGGGAATCAATAATTTCAAGAGGAAAAGGCAATGCACCTGAGCGCATCTGTAAAGCTAGTTCATTGGCTGCATCTGAAGTAAAGTTGCCAGTAATTACGGCTCGTCCACCTGTAATGCCCTTTCCTTGAAACTCAGAACCAACGGATGGAAAACTAATTAATTGATCATCTAAGAAAATGCCTAAGGCTCGACCAGTACCAGCAATTTCGCCAGTGACTTTGGCAAATAAATCACCGCCTTGAATATCAAAAGTTAGGACAATTTGCAAAATCTCAGAACTACCATCAAATGGTGATGCAACGGCATCTTTGAGCATATTGCCCGTTAAGCCTGTACTTTCAAAGATACTCTTGAGATCTTCAATGCTCTTTTTATATGTAGTTTCATTTTCAGAGATCGCCTTTTGATCGCCAGAATTTTTAAGAGCTTCGCGCTGCAACTTCGCCGTCTGTAAAATCTGTAGTTTTGCTCTCAGTTCACTTTCCGTACCTTTCTTTTGCTTACGAAAATCAAGCTGACCAGTTGTAGCAATTACTCTCTTAGCTAGATTAGGATCATTAACCCTTGGTAACTTCACAAGCAACTGGTTGTGATCACCAATCGTAACTACTGCTTCAGAAATACCTAAACCCCTAATGCGCTTCTCTAGCACAAGCTTAGCTTGCTCCATAGCTTGTGGCGTAATTTTGTTAATCCCTAGTGTGGGATTAATTTTTGCCTGCAATGTAAGTTGGATACCATTTTGTGCCTTTACATTTGGCGTTGGTGTTTGACTGGCTAATGGCGAAATCCAAGCACCTAAGCTAGAGGTTAAGGCGATCAAGGCAAGAGACAATAACTGATTACGTCCATTCATGATTTTCTGCAAATTTTTATATAGTTCGTGATATCCATAATTATCAATATTGTTTTGATGGTTTTGGCAGAGAATTCTTAAAACTATTTTTCAAATTATTTTCATATTCTGCCAAATAATCTGAAATTTAGTGAAAGATCTCAAATTGCCTAGTTAATTTAACCTATACCTTTGGAAAGAAATTTGAATTTAAGCTCAGAAAAACAGGTTTATAGGCGATCGCAAATTGCCATAAATACCGCTTCTAGTAAGGAATTTATTTTTTTGTCCACTTTGATATCTGTATATCATCACTTATACAAAGCTTTGTAATACAGCCTACGCAAATTGTTGCGGGTAAACGGTAAACTTATATCAAAGCTGAAATTTAGGTTGGATTTGTGAGATCTCGTATCGAGCGAGTCTTTTCCGAAGACTGGCTAAATTATTATATCGATCTCTTTTCTGGAGCGAACTGACTGTGACTATTTACGTTGGAAATTTGTCTTATCAAGCTGCTAAAGAAGATTTGACAAGCGTCTTTTCTGATTACGGCACTGTAAAGCGTGTGCAATTGCCTACCGACCAAGAAACAGGTCGGGTTCGGGGCTTCGCCTTTGTGGATATGGAGGATGATGCTCAGGAAGAAGCTGCGATCGCCGCACTTAATGAAGCTGAATGGTTGGGACGTACCCTGCGCGTTAATAAGGCTAAACCTCGTGGTGAGCGTACTAACGATCGCCCTAGAGGTCGTGGCTACGCCTAGAGCCTAATTAATTGCTCACATTAGAAATAGCCAAGGGTGCTGTCTTCATTCTTGGCTGTTTCTGATGCAAAATTGAATTATGAGTAGATATCTACATACCCTTAAGCTGTTCTGGTCAACGGCGATCGCTGCGGAACTGGAATATCGAATTAATTTTGCGATCGCTGCATTGAGCAGTATTGGTAACTTAGCAGGCAGCTTATTTGGCTTGTTTTTGTTTTACCGCACTGGTTATACCTTTGCGGGATGGCGCTGGGAAGAAGCGATCGTTGTCCTTGGCATCTTTACAATCCTCGAAGGATTTTCGACCACATTTCTCGCGCCTAACTTGAGCAAAATCGTCCAGCATGTCCAAAATGGTACGCTAGATTTTGTCCTGCTAAAACCAATCAGTAGCCAATTTTGGCTTTCAGCAAGAGTGATCTCACCTTGGGGATTTCCAAATCTAATTTTCGGCTTTTGTATTTTGCTATATGCAGGTAACAAGCTCGGTCTAGGTTTAAGCAATTATCTTTTCAGCCTAATTCCCCTAACCTTTGGGTTTATTAGTCTCTACAGCATCTGGTTTATGCTAGGAGCAACGAGCATTTGGTTTGTAAAAATTTATAACGTTACGGAAGTGTTACGGGGCTTAATGGAATCAGGTAGATATCCGATGGCTGCCTACCCTGCCTCTTACCGTTTCTTTTTTACTTTTGTTGTGCCGATCGCCTTTTTGACTACAGTCCCTGCGGAAGCTCTGTTAGGTCGAGGCGAAGCTATATGGACGTTTGGCTCGATGTTTTTAGCGATCGCCTTGCTCTATGCTTCTAATAAATTTTGGCAATTTGCTTTGAGATTTTATACAAGCGCCTCTAGCTAAGTAACTGGTTGCTAACAAAACCTGCGGCACACGTGCAGCGTGCACCGCAGGTTTGTTATAGCTATAGTCACTAGTGTAAGGCGGCGCTTCGCGCCGCCTTACACTAGTTGTTTTTTGAATGGCGACAGCTATAATTCCAAATTTTGCTTAATTCCAAAATATGAGTTGCGGTACAAAGCACCGCAACTCATATTTTGGAAATTGCTATAAACTAACAGCCATAGAGACAATTCGTAAATTGCCCCTATGGCTTTATTTGATATGCTGATTAATAACTGACTGCAAATAGAATTGCAAATATATAAAGAACTATGCCTAGATCGCAACGTAATGACAACTTCGTCGATCAAACCTTTACCGTTATTGCCGACACGATTTTAAAACTCTTTCCTGCCAGTCAGAAAGAAAAAGAAGCATTTGCCTATTACCGTGATGGTATGTCGGCTCAGGGTGATGGTGAATATGCCGAAGCTTTAAGCAACTATGAAGAAGCCCTGAAACTTGAAGAGAATGCCTACGATCGCAGCTATATCTACTACAACATGGGCTTAATTCATGCCAGTAATGGTGAACATGACAAAGCTCTTGAATACTATGCAGAGGCGATCGATCTTAATCCTCGGATGCCCCAAGCTCTAAATAATGTCGCCGTGATTTATCACCACAAAGGGGAAAATGCTCAAGATGAAGAACAGGCGGAAGAATATTTCAATATAGCTGCCGAGCATTGGGTAAGAGCAATCCGTCTTGCCCCCAATAACTACATCGAAGCTCAAAACTGGCTCAAAACTACTGGTCGAGCAGATATAAATCTTTTCTTCTAGAATGCGCGATTTCAGACTGATAAATATTAAGTAAATAAAATTTGTCCAAATTTAGATAGTAATTATGATTGATAGAGAACAAGTGCGTCACGTTGCCCATTTGGGACGTTTACAGCTAACTGAAGCTGAAGAAATTTCCTTCACAAAGCAACTAGATAGCATTTTGGACTATTTCCAACAGCTTAATGAACTTGATCCCTTACTTGAAGGGGTTGAGCCAACCACCAGAGCAGTGAATACGGTTAATGTGACTCGTCCTGATATATTGCAACCATTTACCGAGCGCGAAATCTTACTAGATTGTGCCCCTGATCGCGATGAAGACTTTTTCCGCGTACCACAAATCATGGGTTAACTGATAGGCGATCGCATCTCATGGCTAAGAGCATATGGCAACTAAATAACACCCACCATAAGTTATGGATACTTTAGGGAATCTCGATCAATCTGTATCTAGCAACGAAGCTCCAAATTACAATCCTCATAACGCCAATCTTAGCAATCCGTCTCCGCCATCATCAGTAGCGACTCCCTTGAGCATCCTGTTAGCTGAAGATAACCTTGTCAATCAAAAGGTGGCTTTGCGCGTACTCAAGCATTTGGGATATCAAGCTGATGTTGTCGAAAATGGACAAGCAGTAATCGAGGCGATCGCTAATAAGTCCTACGATCTGATCCTGATGGATATTCAAATGCCCGAAATGGACGGTTTAGAAGCAACACAATATATTCGTAATCAAGAACTCGAATCCCAACTTCCTCCCATAGCGATAATTGCCGTAACTGCCAATGCTACCCATGACGATCAAGATATCTGTCGGCAAGCAGGGATGAATGACTATATTAGTAAACCTATCCAGATCGACAAGCTCAAAAATATTTTGCAGCAATACGAATCACTCAAAAATAATCAAAACCAATAAAAAATCAGCGCAATGCGCTGCTTTTTTATGAACAAAAATGCGAACACAATGCGCCGCTTTCATTACTTAACGTCAGTTCGGGATAAGCTGGCAAATTTTAAAAGACCAAAAGTAAAAGCCTTGCGTAGCAAGGCTTTTACTTTTGGTCTTTGATAGAGGGTTTGCTACGCAAACCCTCTATCAAAGACCGTTTCAAATGTCTTATGCAACTGCTACAGGTGCATAAACACTGATCTTTTGGCGGGTCTTACCAAAGCGCTCAAAGGTAACAACACCGTCAACGGTTGCGTATAGAGTATCATCGCTACCGCGACCAACATTATTACCAGGATGGAACTTAGTACCACGCTGACGCACAAGAATGCTACCAGCCTTAACTACTTGACCACCATAACGCTTTACACCAAGGCGCTTAGCATTAGAGTCACGACCGTTTCTTGTACTACCCGTACCTTTCTTATGTGCCATTTGTTTTTGATCCTCTTAATGATTAAAAGACGAATATAGCGTTTCTTAGACCAGTGAATTACAGGGTTGTTTCCCTGTTTTCGGTAGGGAAACAAACATTTGTAACTCTCTTAAAAAGCGCCAAAAAGAAAAGTCACTTCGTGACTTTTCTTTTTGATTAAGCAGCCTTACCACTTAGGTTGATCGCTTCAACCATAATGCGAGTTTGGGGCTGGCGGTGACCGTTCTTTCTGCGAGTCTTTTTCTTGGGACGCATTTTATAAACGATTACTTTTTTTGCCTTAAAATGGCGCAGCACAGTAACTTCAACAGTTGCATTATCAACTAGGGGCTGACCGATAGAGATGTCGCCATCTAAGTTGGCAAGTAAAACCTTATCAATAGTCAATTTACTGTCTGGTTCGGCGCTTAGTAATTCAACGTCATAAAATCTGCCGACTTCGACGCGATACTGCTTACCGCCTGTTTCAATGATTGCGTAACTCATGGTGTTTAAATATTTAGTAGATGCCGTACAGGTATTGACAAAAGGACTTCATCAATTTTGCAAATAACCCGATCCGAGCATGAAAGATCGTGCGATCTATAACTATACAGGAAATAAGCAAATAAATTTTCGCGAAGTGAAAATTTATTTGCTTATTTCCTGAAAAAGAGAGTTGCGGCGCTTCGCGCCGCAACTCTCTTTTTTTATTTAAACCAGCCTAAGCCTACACCTGTGAGTAATAACGCCCCAAAGACTAATCGATAGCCGACAAATACCCATGTAGTATGGGTTTGAAAAAATTTCAAAAGCCATGCGATCGCGAGGTACGAGAAAATTACCGAAGAGATGAGTCCAACCGCTAATTGTCCAGCACCAACATCAAAACCTTTTTTGACAATGCTCAGTAACTCCACTAAACCTGCGATCGTAATTGCAGGAATTCCTAACAAAAATGAAAATCTGGTCGCAGCAACCCGATCTAATCCCAAAAACAAACCTGCTGTCAACGTAGAACCAGAGCGTGATACACCGGGAACAAGTGCCATCGCCTGAGCTAATCCCATTAAGATGCCATCAATGACGCGGACTCTATGAAAATGGCGCTTTTCTTGTTGATCGCCTCTTTGACCAAACACTTCGGCTAGTGCGAGTAGGCTAGACATCACAATTGAGGCGATCGCGATCGCGGTCAAACTCCGTAAAGGTGAGTTGTCATAGTCTTTGATAAAAACTTTAATCAGCAAGCCGCCAAACAAAATGGGAATTGTACCTAAGGCGATCGCTATAGCTAGCTTAAATTCCTGTGATTTGTATTGCTTCTTGCGAATAGCCTCAATACTACCCAGCGTAATATTACTGAGATCTTTCCAAAAATAGCTAACTACCGCCACAATACTTCCCAGTTGAATGACAGCATCAAAGGACACACCAGCATCATTCCAGTGAAAAAGTGCGGGGACAACCTTGAGATGTGCTGAGCTACTAATCGGCAAGAACTCAGTTAGTCCTTGCACAATCCCCAAAACAAAAGCCTGCCAGTATTCCATAAAAATTTAAAACTAGACAGATGACATATATCACGAACTAAGTAGCTAGGCGCAATTAAATACAAAGCCAAAAGCCCTGTAGCACAATCTGTAACTGCGCTATAGGACTTAAATTTGATTTTTAATTATGGTCAGCTACTTAGTCAAACAAAGCTGACAAAGTAGCTGGGTAAGCCCCTAGACCTCTACCTTTTTGGACAGTTTTACTGTCATAATAGGGGCTAAAAGCAATTTCTATTTAATTCTATTTAATTTTTAGGTGTAAGCACATGGATTGGAGAATATTAGTCGTATTAGGACCTATTGTCTTGGTAGTTTTCTGGGCAGCTTTTAACCTCGGTAAAGCCGTCATTAAGGGTGAAGCTTCTCTATTCGGCAAATATGGCAACAACCCATTTCAATAAAAAACTAGATAGTGACAATCTATCGCCTATTTAAACCCTTAATTTCAATTGGTATGAGCGTGAGCCTTGCTTACGCTCATACCAATTTTTAAGTCAGTTGTTGGAATTAAACTTAGGACAGGATAGCGATCGCAGAACCCATAATTGACTCCTAAAATTAATGCGCTACGTTGTACTTAAGGCATCTCACATTTAATTAAGCCTTGCTAACTTAAAAGCCCCAATAATTTAGGACGTAGCAATTGTGCGGAATTGAGCAACCCGCAAATATGCATGGCAATCAGAAACTTCAGATCAGCCCGTAAATTAATCAAACCGCTAGGATGGGAAATACTTTGGCGCTATTATCCTAAGCTCTAAAATCCTGTCATCTTTAGCAATACCTAAAGAATGACTTTAGATAAGCAAAATATAGCGATATGCATCCTGTTGTACATTCTTACGGCGCTAGGTGCATAATCATAAACTACATAGATATAGCGCTTTTCAAACGGGCAACGGCGAGAAGCCAAACCTGTACTTTAAAATAGACTGGAAAAGGCTATAGAGATAAAATAATCACAGAAATCAATAAAATCAATCTTGTAAGGTAGCTAATATATGGCAATCGGAGAATATAAGCCTGGTTTAGAAGGAGTTCCTGCAACCCAATCAAACATAAGTTATGTTGATGGACAGTCAGGTTTGCTCGAATATCGGGGCATCCGTATCGAGGATCTTTGCAAGTATAGTAATTTCCTTGAAACCAGTTACTTATTAATCTTCGGTGACTTACCCAAAGCCATTCAACTAAATGAATTTGAACACGATATTACCCATAGACGAAGAATCAAATATCGTATTCGCGACATGATTAAGTCGTTTCCAGATAATGCTCACCCTATGGACGCACTACAAACTAGTGTTGCCGCTCTAGGGATGTTTTATCCTTTGGGAAATTTCCACGATCTCGACTATATCTACCAAGCAACGGTACGTCTATTGGCAAAAGTGCCAACGATGGTGGCGGCTTTTCATATGATGCGCCAAGGTAATGATCCTGTGATGCCTCGCGATGATTTGGATTATGTGTCCAACTTCCTCTATATGTTGAATGAGAAGATTCCCGATCCACTTGCGGCTCGTATTTTTGATGTGTGTTTAACTCTCCATGCTGAACATACGGTCAATGCGTCAACCTTTGCGGCTTTGGTGACAGCATCGACTTTGACAGATCCCTATGCAGTGATGACTTCCGCGATCGGGACTTTAGCTGGTCCTTTGCATGGTGGCGCAAATGAGCAGGTGATGTTAATGCTTGAAGAAATCGGCTCAGTGGACAATGTGACCACATATTTAGAACGCAAAATTGAGCGCAAAGAAAAGCTCATGGGCTTTGGACATCGGGTTTATAAGGTCAAAGACCCTAGAGCGATCGTACTTCAGGACTTAGTCCATGAACTGTTTGATAAATTCGGTCATGATCCTTACTACGACATTGCCCTAGAACTAGAAAAACAAGCCTATGACAAGCTTGCCAGTAAGGGAATTCACCCCAATGTCGATTTCTATTCAGGATTGATTTACAAGAAACTGGGCATTCCTAGTAATTTGTTTACGACTATTTTTGCGATCGCTCGTGTACCGGGATGGCTAGCTCATTGGAAAGAACAACTTTCCGATAACCGACTCTTCCGCCCAACTCAAATGTATACAGGCTTGCATGATGTCACCTATATTCCCATTCATGAGCGCTAGGTAATTTACGCAAGAGTAACCATCAGATATATATTAAGTCGCCCGCTACGCGGGCGACTTAATATGTCATCTTACGCAGAAGGTTAGTAAAGCCCTCACCCCTAGCCCCTCTCCCGCAGGAGAGGGGAACAAGAAAATAATTAAATCTTTCTCCCCCTCGCCTTGCGGGAGAGCAGGGTGGTTTCATTTTCGGGAAGTGATAGTGAGAAGGGATTACAGAAAAACAGCAAAGCCAAAATAGTAAAAAATGGTCTGTTAAGAGCTAAACAAAAAGCAAAACCAGACCATGAACTTTATAGAACAATTAAAGCAGATCCCAGACCATCGGAAAAGTAAAGGTAAGCGACATCCACTATGGCTAGTCATGTGCTTAACCTTGCTGGGAGTATTGTGTAATTATCACGGATATCGACCCTTAGCAGATTTCTGTGAGAAACATTGGCAAACCCTACAAACAAGGCTAGAGCTAGCACCAGAGAGTCGAATCCCGTCATATTCGACCTTTCGTCGTGTCATTCAAGGAGTAGAAATTGAGCCAATAGTTAAACTATTTAACGAGTGGTGTAGAAATAGCTATACAGGCGAATCAGGGCAATGGCTGGCGATGGACGGAAAAAGCATCAAATGTACTGTCTCCAATCAGACTGATTCTAGGCAAAACTTTACCAGTACCGTATCAGCCTTTACCCATGAAACGGGAGAAGTAATAGCCCTTGCCGTATCCGAAAACAAACAAATTAGTGAAATCGAAGTCGTTAAACAAGTGATTACCTCTTTACAAGGGCAGAAAGCCTCTTTCACCCTAGATGCCTTACATTGCCAAAAAGATACGGTGAAATTAATTGTTGAACAGGAACAGCATTATTTGATTGCGCTCAAAAATAATCAACCGAATTTGCTCAAGATTTTGGATAACTTACATCAAACCACGGAAGCCCTTAGCTATGCTGAAGAGTTTGACAAATCTCATAGCCGTCAAGTGCGCCGTCGCGTTTGGGTTTATCCTGCGCCGACTCACCTACGTAAACAATGGTCGTCTCTACAGTCTTTGATTTATGTGGAACGCGAGGGCTGGCGTGATGACAAGCCTTTTGTCGAATCAGTTGGTTATATTTCTGACTTGTCTCTCAAGGCGGCTCAGTTTCTTGACCCGATTCGCCTACACTGGGGCATTGAAAATCGCTTACATTGGGTGCGCGATGTCCTTTTTCAAGAGGATACGGGGTTACGTCGTGGTGGTAATGCTCCTACTATTTGGGCAATTATTCACTGTTTTATCATGACCACTGTTCGTCGCCTTGGCTTTCGGACGATTCCTCAGGGGCAACGGGTTCTCGCGAATCAGGTTCATCAAGTTTTTGATATTCTCTCCTGCTCTTATTCTTACTGATTTCCTCCTTCTAAATTTTCTGCTTCTCCCTTCCTGCTTGCTTTTCCGAAAATGAAACCACCCTGCCCTCGCCTTGCGGGAGAGGGGGCTGGGGGGTGAGGACAAATTTTCCATCTGCGTAAGGTGAGTTAATATAACTAGCGTTTTGAAGATTTTTGAAAAGATAGAATATGTTTTAACATCACAGCAAATCCATGCAATTTACTTAATCTTCCATTAGGTGTAAATGGAACACTTGCTGGAGTTCGCAGCATTATTTTTAAATAATCGAAGAATAAATCCCAGTTTGGAGAGTCAATAGTTTTAAATTCATAGGGAGCATTTCTAGCTAATAGGAGACGGTTATAGTTCATTTTCTGGCTCAGAAATGTAATAAATTGGACTGTCGCTAGTTGATCTTGATAGACTTTAAATCGATCCCTTGTAATCGAATTGCTATAAAAAATATTTTTGTCATGTACTCTATAGGCGACTAATGGCAGATTGATCAAGAACTTATGTGCCCCTAATATCGACGAGGCAATAACAAAATATGTATCTGCCCATATTCGATAATTTCCTATGCAAGTGCAGGGTAACATATCACTTAAATATTTACGCTGCATAGAGTTCCCAGAAGAAGGACTACCCACAAATCTCTGCATTTCCATAGCTAGAATTATCGAATATCCACGGTCGTTAAGATAGTTCTGATATTGAGAGATTTGGACTTCGGTGGGTGCTTGATAGTTCTCTTTACCTTTACTAAAAATCCCCATTTGACAGTAAAGGAAGCCACAGTTTGGATTCTCTCTATATATATTTAGAGCTATTTCCAGATATTGTGGATGATAAAAATCATCGGCATCAAGGAAAAAGATAATATCACCTGTTGATTGGAGAAATCCTGTAGTAACAGCAGCTAGTTGTCCTTGGTTATGAGGATGGATGATGATCTTTACATGGGGATTCTGTGCATACTGCTCCTGCAAAATTAGATTAGAGCCATCGGTAGAAGTATCATCAACAATAATAATTTCGTCAAATGGATGGGTTTGAGCTAAGGCACTGTCGATCGCTTCACAAACATAGTCTTTATAGTTGAAATTATTGATTAAACACGTTGTTTTCATAAGCTAGGCTCTTTCAGCAGTCTTCACAATATCAACTAAACCATAGTACTACAGCAATTTTCGAGCAAACCAACCAAGCAATTTTTTAAAAGTGTTGCAAAGCAACACTTTTAAAAAATTGCTTGGTTTGATCTCAAGTGATTTCCTGTGTAATACCCACCGTTTTTAGGAAACGTTTAGCGATCGCGATGGGAGCGTAATTTTCAAGCGCCCATACTCGACCAGCGGCTGAAATTTCAGGTAGGCGATCTAAATTTTGAGCAATGCGATTTATAGAGTCATCAATATTATCGAGATCGATGCCGATGTAATGTTTCCAATTCTCAGGCATGACAGGTAGGATAAATCCATATTTATCAAAATCTAAGTGAATTGGCACACAGCCTGCCGCCAAAGCTTCCCAAAAACGCCAACTGTCCCATTGGACAAGGCGATGCGTTTTCCATCCTAACTTCGTAATTGTTTTACGACAGGCTCTACCCAAAATTGTCCAAGGATGGCGCGGAAATGGAGAGATAAAGTAACCACCAAAACTACTACAGGTAGTAGTTGAGAGAAGAAGTTCATAATAGCCAGGATTATGTCTACCACTGGCTTGTGCCCATTGTAATGTGTGATAGGCTCCGCGATCGCGTGCATCAGTGATCACTTTAGACTCTAGGGGAATAATAGAATTGATTTTGGGTAGAAAATGCTTCTGCACATAATTACGCAACGAGTGATCGCCATTGAGGAAAACACGGGAATTGACTAATAAATTATGATGACGTTGACTGAATGGTGGTACAAGAGCTAATTCTTTGATAATTCTTTCAGACAAGCCAAAGGGAAAGGGATGGGTGTTAGGAAATATGGGAGTAGATTTAGACAGATGAGATTTAAAATAGTGGTCAAATCGCGCTAGGTTGGGATCTAAAAAGTTTTTGCGTGGACTATCATCGGATAGGTCAATTAAGATAGTTTGATGGGGACGATTTTTTCTTAGTAGATGTTGAATGTCACACAGTGATTTCGCAAATTGCCCCTGTCTCTCCCACCAAGCCTCATTGATAATGACAATATCGCAGTCATCGGGGCTGACATTTGGGTCATAACGGAATAGAAATGGCTCTTCAGGAGATGGTAACCAAAAATTGACATTAGCATAAAACTCAATACCTAATGCTTGTAGCCCTTCTCCTAAACATACTGTTCCATGTTGATAGTAATGATATGCAGAAGCATAATCTCCATAGCCATTTAGAGTTGGTGGAAAGCAATAGAAGTAGACTTTTAATTTGCTTTTATCGTTCATATAGCGTTACTTTTGCAGAACTCTTACGTTAGTGGCATCTCTAATGTGGAATTTAGGAAATCAGTGTCACGGCAAGCCGAAAGCCAGTAGTGCGATCGCCTTGGTTTGCCGCATTGCGAGAACGCTTGGCAGAACGGCAATAATGAGCAGGGTCGCGCCATGAGCCACCCCGTATTACTCGACAACTGCGATCGCTACCCTGTGTCCATGCTGACCCATCCTTGGGCAATAAGTCATAATCATCATGCCAAATATCTTCGCACCATTCCCAGACATTTCCATGCATATCATGTAGTCCAAAGGCATTAGCGGGATAGCTACCAACTTCAGTAGTAATAGTACTACTGAGTGCTTGGGGAGCATATAGATAGGGACTTGCCGCATTGTAGTTCGCGAGATTTGCCATAATAGTTTCACCAAAGCAAAAGGGAGTTAAAGTTCCCGCACGACAAGCATATTCCCATTCCGATTCACTGGGTAAGCGATAGGGTTTGCCAGTACGCTCAACGATTTGCTGACAAAAGCTCTGCACGTCATCCCATGATACGCTCTCCACGGGACGATCGCCATTACCGATAAAAATAGCAGGATTGTTATCCATCAATACTTTCCATTGTCTTTGGGTAATGGGGAAACGGGACATAAAGAAAGCAGGAATATTCACAATATGACGTGGACTTTCTTCCTTAGTGCGATCGCTTTCGCTAATCGGTGATCCAATTTGCAATTTGCCTGCGGGGATGAATACCATTTCCAGACTAATTGGCTTACCTTGAATATTGCCTAGGGTTTCAAAATAGGAACGCCCAATTTTTTGTTTGGTATTGATTTGTAACAGTGTTTTCGCTAACTTACCAACACCAATGCGATTAATTTTTACAGTCGCAGTTTCAAAGGAGAATTGAGATAGTTGTGGTGCGATCGCTTGAATTGGTGGCTTAGGGACAGAGATGGGGGTGATATTGGTTTTGGCGATCGCGCTTCTTTTAACAGATTTGGCTAGACGCGGTACATAGACTTGATAGTTAGAAGAATTCGCATTTTTGAGATCATTTAAAACTGCTTGAGCTGTCTGATAGCGTTGACTAGGAGCCGCTAAAACCATGCGATCGAGAACTTCTCCTAATCCCCGACTAATGGAAGTATTAGCTAAAAAATCTCGCCAAACCCAATTCCCATCCATATCCATCAACTCAAAGGGAGAGACATTGGTAAGCAAATGAATACAGGTTACACCTAGACTATAAATATCGCTGGCAAAGATTGATTTTCCTCTTACCTGCTCTGGCGCGACATACACGGCACTACCAATTCTTGTACCTGTTTCCATTATGGCAGCAGTGGATACATACTTAGCCGCTCCGAAATCCACCAACACATGACTACCTGCGGCGATTGAACCAGAAGTACTCGGAAAGCGCCGACGGATAATATTTTCGGGCTTGATATCACGATGGATCACATTCCGTTCATGGATAAATTGCAGAATTGGCAATAAGTCCCCCAGCAGCATCCGAATTTTGGCTTCGCTAAAGTTTCCTTGCTCCTGCAATTCCCTTAGCAGATCCTGTCCATCAATAAATTCTTGAATTAGATATTGTTTGCCGTCAAGTTCAAGATGAGCGAACAAAGTTGGTATTTGGGGATGCTTGCCCAAATCATCTAAACGAATTGCCTCTTGATGAAATAGCTCCGCCGCTTTCACCGCACTAGTCAAATCCGCAGGAAAAAACTGCTTAATTACACAGGTCGGACAGGAAGGTAATGCTTCATCAATGCCGATAAAGGTTCTCCCAAATCCACCTTGTCCAAGGATTCTTAACGCTCGATAGCGATCGCCTATTTTTAACTTGGAGCCACATTCCTGACAGAAGTTCAATTTTGGCGATGTCTCTGGATTCTGGAAATTGCAGCTAGGATTGAGGCAGTGGCTCATAGATATTTCTAGGAAGATATATCAAAAAATGACTGAGCTATTTTTTGATGGGATTTATTGATTAGGAATAGAATCCATTTTGGCAAAGCCAATCACCTGCATCTTTCCTTCCGTAAATTCTAGTTTCAGAACTCTAGCAGTGATACCCTTACTTTCCAATTGCCTTAGATCTAACACCTTATTTAAGCCCTGAGCAAAGGCATTAGCAATCTTTTCAGGAACTGGTGTTCCTTCTAATTCAATTCGCGGATTAATGATTTGCAATCTTGTACCGCCAATGGTTTTGAGTTCGGCATTAACAGACACATTTAGAGGAGTTGGCTTCGGTTTTGCAATTGTCGGTTGTGATTGCAAGGTTGCTGCCAGCCGAATGCGATCGCCTTCTAAAAAAGTTACCTCTGGATTAACAAGATCGAGAATTTCGGATTTACCTTTATTCGTCCCTGTAATATCAATGCTGAGGTTTTTAAAAGAAGATTGGATCGTTGGTGATCGCAGAGCAGTATTGATATCTTCGGAGCGCAATACTACGCGCACGGCTGCTTGTAATGGGCGGCGTAAGACAATTTTCCCAGACTGCAATACATTCGGATCGATACTAATGGGGTCAGTTTCTAAATCAATCTCATCAATGCGGAGAAATTCTAAAACGTATACTCCTCGACCTGCAACCCGAATGCGATCGACATTACCTAGCAAAATCTGATAATTGGGGGCATTATCAACGCGCACCTCTAACACATCTGCCCGCACAATCTGCCCACGCAAAAAATCCGTCGCGATTTTGTCGATTGCGATCCCAGGTGCGCCTGCTATACCTAGAACTGTCGTGAGTAACCCAGCAAATAATTCCATAACGCGCAGATGAGTATTGCTCTAATCATATAGCAATTTGGGTGATGATATGCCGCGCATAGCACAGCATGTCATCACCCAAATTGCCAATATATTTGAGAGTAATGCTTTGCATTACTCTCAAATATATTGGCTTGGCTAATAGCGAAGTGCTGTAATAGTTAACAAGCAAGTTAGGAGTAGGAACTATGCAAATTCGGTTAGCTGTAGAGGCGGATTTACCAGCAATTATTGAGATTTATAATGCGGCAATCCCCACCCGTCTTGCGACTGCTGACCTTGAACCAATTTCTGTTGAGAGTCGCCGTGCTTGGTTCCGATCGCATGGCGATCGCTATCCCGTCTGGGTAATGACTATTGGTAGCCACGATATTCAAAGCGATCAAAATGAACAAATCATTGGCTGGCTAAGCTTACAAATGTTTTATGGTCGTCCTGCTTATCACAAGACCGCCGAAGTTAGTATTTATATAGATCCTAACTATCAAGGCAAAGGAATTGGGAAGAAGTTGCTAGATCATGCGATCGCCAACTGCCCCAAGCTAAATATCTCTAAACTCGTAGGCTTTGTCTTTGCTCATAATTCCGCCAGTTGTCGTTTATTTAACTACTTTGGCTTTGAGGAATGGGGCTTTTTACCGCAAATTGCGGAATTAGATGGTGTGGAGCAGAGCTTAATCATTCTCGGTAAAACTTTGTTCTAATTATTACAAATTGATGTCACTTTACTAGCGATTCTATAGAAGTTAAGAATATTTCAAGCTATTAGCCGAATCCCCTACTATATATAAGTTCAAGCTAAAATTGGTAAATAATGACTGTAAAACGCGATGACTGGTTTCCTACACCGATTTGGCACTTTGAAGTACCAAATCACGAAGAGCTAAATCAAAAGTTACTTCCAGCAATTTATGCGGAAAGGGAGAAAGATAGCCAAGGTGTTAACTGGTCAAACTCTCTAGGATGGCATAGCAAAGACTATCTCAATCAACATCCAGCATTTCAAGAGGTTATTAAAATTGCTGTCACCAATGGAATAGAAGCGGGGACAGAGGTTGGCTTTGACTTAACAAGATTCACGATGATTGTCACTAACTGCTGGGCAATTATCAATCCCAAGTTCGCGTCCAATTTCGTTCATAACCATCCTAACTCCGTATTGAGTGGAGTCTATTACGTGAAGGCTGCGGAAAACTGTGGCGGGATTTTCTTTCGCGATCCGCGTGATGTGGCACATATATTTATGCCAAATATTACTGAACTAACTCCTTGGACAATCCAAAAGATTACTTATAAGGCAACGGAAGGTACGATGATTATTTTCCCAAGTTGGCTAAATCATGGAGTAGAAGCTAATCTCAGCGATGAAGATCGGCTATGTATCAGTTTTAATATCAGCATGACCTATCGAACTTAGGCTCTTGCGGATAAAAAATGTCCCACCAAAGTTATCTAGCTTCGACTTCGCTCAGCTAACGTTGGCTGAGCGGAGTCGAAGCCACATGTACTTTAAATTAATAGCAAGTCCCTTAATCATGGTTGATGCCTCGTACTACCCACGATTAAGTAACGGATAGAAATGTCCAACTGGCCCCTGTCCCTGCCCGATCGCTAAAGAATATTTCAAAGCTTCAGTAACATAGTTCTTTGCATCTTGAACTGCTTGAAAGTGTGGTTTTCCCAAAGCCAAATTTGCCGCGATCGCGGCGGACAAAGTACAGCCAGTCCCATGAGTATGCGGCGTATCAATTACTTCTGTCTGTAAGACCTCTAGGCGATCGCCATCAAACCACACATCAATACCCTTCAGTTCGTTGGTGAAGCCACCACCCTTGACGAGAACCGATCGCGCCCCTAATTTATAAATTTTCTGAGCCGCTGTTTGCATATCCTCCAGAGTATGAATTTCCATGTCTGCGAGAATTTGGGCTTCATAGCGATTAGGTGTAGTGATCGCCGCAAGGGGAATTAACTGCTCACGGATCGTTTTCACCGCATCATCATCTAATAATTGTGCTCCCGCCCGTGACACCATCACTGGATCGACCACCACATTTCCACAGCCAAAGGCAACTAGTTTCTTGGCAACGGTTTTAATAATCTCTTGATTGAGCAGCATCCCCGTTTTGATTGCCCCCACTCGCATATCAATCATCACCGCTTCAAATTGCGCTGTTACGGCTTCGGGTGACATGGCATCCACTCGCGTTACACCCTGTGTATTTTGGGCAGTGATGCAAGTGAGTACACTCGCCCCATGCACGCAATGAAAGGCAAAGGTGCGTAGGTCTGCCTGTATCCCTGCACCCCCACCACTATCCGAACCAGCGATCGTCATCGCGATCGGTACTTGTGAACTGTTGAAAATTGTCATAATTTGAAGTTGGATGGGATTAGCAAATTATTTTAAGCTCGATATTAACTATACGAGATCATCTTGTGATGGGGTTGTTTGAGTAGCGATCGCTAATTACATCAAGACTTTTCGCCTCCTCTAGATGGGTAGCGATCGCTGCAAAACTAAAATATCAGCCAAAAGGCGTATGAAAATATCTAGTTTTTTACAAAGATCTAGTAGACATTTCTAGGCAAGGGATGTATAGTATAGAGGTGTGAGGAGCGAACAAAGAAAAAAGCCTAGGAACGAAACAGGGAAAGTAACCTAGGCTTTTTTCTTTGGTTACTGTGAATAAAAAAGGAGACCAGTTAATAACTGGTCTCCTTTTTTATTCACAGTAAAAAGGGATGAAAAGAAGCCCGTTTTACTAGAAATTAACGCGAGTTCGGGATAATTTGAAACGGGCTTTGAGAGAGGCTTTGCGTAGCAAAGCCTCTCTCAAAGCCCAAAAGTAAAAGCCTTGCTACGCAAGGCTTTTACTTTTGAATTTTTAAAATTTGCCAGCTTAACCCGAACTGACGTTAGAAATTAAGCTTGGCTAATACAAATGGTGGAATGACAAGACTCGTAAATTCTTTTTCCTTGTTTGCATTCCAAGCACTTAGCTCCTCGGCAGTAGGATGACGCAACCAGCCATCCTCGATCCATGACTGGACTAACTGCGTATTGTCCTCAGTTAACGCAACACCCACATCGACGAGATCCAGATTTGCCCCAACTAAAATTACCCTTGCTCTAGCGGCATGGGGAGATAACCATTCCCACAGCGCCACATCCACCATCTCCGCTAAATCAGCTCTTACATTACTCACTAAAATTCCTCATCATCAACTGGGTTTGTACCTATTATTTCTAAATATTTGGCTTTAATTGCTTTTATATCTTGCCATGTTAGCCACTTGGGACTGCCCTGCTCACGACTTTGGTTGCGTAATAAATAGGAGGGGTGAAATATGGGCATTACTAGGCGACCTTCCCACTCATACCATTTACCGCGAACTTTGGTAATGCCTAATTTTTCACCAAGGATTGATTTCAGAGAGGTTGCACCTGTGAGCAAAATGATTTTGGGATCGACGAGGCGAATTTGTTCTAATAAATAGGGTTTGCAGGTAGTTGTTTCGACTTCGGTGGGGACACGATTATTAGGAGGGCGACATTTGACGGTGTTGCAAACATAGACATCTTTGCTGGTGTCAAAACCTACGGATTCTAAAATTTTGTCTAAAAGCTGTCCTGACTTGCCAACAAAGGGTAGCCCTGATAAATCTTCTTGTTCTCCTGGGGCTTCACCAATGATCAAGATTTTGGCATTGCGATCGCCTCTTTCGACGACCACATTAGTACGAGTTGGGGCAAGGGGGCATTTCTGACAGTTACAGGCGGCTACTTTTAGATCATCGAGGCTAGCAAATTGCTCATTTACAGGTACAGCAGCAATGGCAGCAGTAGCAATATTTTTAGAAGAACGCGCAGTTTTGGTTGGTAGAGCCTCAGCGACACCATCAGCCTTAGGGAGTTCTGTGATCGGAACTTCCGATGGAGTCAAATCGAACAGGCTCATTTGTTCTTTCTCAGGCATAGATAGGATTTGCGCCCCAAATCAGTACTTCTTGCTAATATCTTATACCAATTGAAGGGGTATAGCTGTAGTTAGCTAGATTGGGACATAAACCTCAATAGAGAGTTGCAGTGTAACTCTCTATTGAGGTTTATGTTCTGGCTACAGGTATATCATTTTTTGAAGACATCTTACCTAAGATATAGATTTATGAGTACAATCCTAATGTAGCCCGCGTAACCTTTTAATTACGTCCCAGCTTACATAATCCTTTTAGATACCACACCCTTTGTAGTCCATGATGAATAGCAACGCACTCCCAGTAAAACAAGGTTTGTACGATCCACAGTTTGAACATGATGCTTGTGGAGTTGGCTTTATCGTACATAAGTCAGGGCAAAAGTCCCATGCGATCGTTGAGCAGGGGCTAACAATTCTGGAAAACTTGGAACACCGTGGTGCTTGTGGCTGTGAGACGAATACAGGTGATGGTGCGGGGATTTTGTTACAGCTTCCCCATAAATTTCTAGCAAAAGTGGCAGCCACCGCAAATATTATCTTGCCTGAGGCAGGACAATATGGCGTAGGGATGGTTTATGCTTCTCCCAATCTTGAAGCAAGGCAAAATGGAAGAAAAACCTTCGAGAAGTTGGTAGAAGCAGAAGGTTTAAAGGTTCTCGGTTGGCGCGATGTACCCACCGATAATTCGTCTTTGGGAGCAACAGCTCAGTCCAGTGAGCCATTCATGCAACAGGTATTCATTCAGCGATCGTCTGATCTTGTAGATGATCTCGCATTTGATCGCAAATTATTTGTGCTGCGTAAGCTTGCTCATACAGCAATTCGCGCAGCAAATATCGATCCCTATTGGTATCCAGCTAGCCTTTCCTGTCGCACGATTGTCTATAAGGGGATGTTGATGACGGCGCAAGTTGGGCAGTATTACGCCCATGATTTGCATGATCCCGATATAGAGAGCGCTCTGGCTTTAGTTCACTCCCGCTTTAGCACCAATACTTTCCCCAGTTGGGAGCGATCGCACCCTTATCGCTACATTGCCCACAATGGTGAAATCAACACATTGCGCGGCAATATTAAC
The DNA here is from genome assembly GCF_012863495.1 of Pseudanabaena yagii GIHE-NHR1. Lineage (NCBI taxonomy): Bacteria > Bacillati > Cyanobacteriota > Cyanophyceae > Pseudanabaenales > Pseudanabaenaceae > Pseudanabaena > Pseudanabaena yagii. The sequence continues at coordinate 2,480,611 of NZ_JAAVJL010000001.1, read as the reverse complement.
TGGATGATTGCTCGTCAATCGATGTTTGAGTCAGATCTGTTTGGTGATGACATTGCGAAGATCAAGCCTGTCATTAATGTTGATGGTAGTGACTCCACAATTTTTGATAATGCTTTGGAATTACTGACTTTGGCAGGGCGATCACTGCCTCACGCTGTGATGATGATGATTCCTGAGCCTTGGACTGCCCATGAGTCCATGAGTGATGAGAAGAAGGCATTTTATGAATATCATTCCTGTTTGATGGAACCTTGGGATGGTCCTGCTTCGATCGCCTTCACCGATGGCACAATGATCGGCGCAGTCTTGGATCGTAATGGTTTACGTCCTTCGCGCTACTACGTCACCAAGGATGATCTAGTTATCTTCGCCTCGGAAGCAGGGGTATTACAAATTGAACCTGAACGCATCGAATCCAAGGGGCGCTTGCAACCTGGACGGATGTTTTTGGTGAATATGCAGGAAGGTCGGATTGTTGCTGATGAAGAGATCAAGCATCAAATTGCAACTGAGCATCCCTACCGTGAGTGGATTAATCAGCATATGGTGGAAATCGCCAGTCTCAAGGATGCAGAAGTCTCCGAACCAGAAGCGATTCCCCTCACACAGCGTCAAATGGCTTTCGGTTATTCCTTTGAAGATTTGCGCTTGCTGTTAACCCCAATGGCGCGTGATGGCGTGGAAGCTGTGGGTGCGATGGGAAATGATGCTCCTTTAGCAGTTCTTTCCAATCGTTCTAAACTTCTCTACGATTATTTTCAACAGTTATTTGCACAGGTAACCAATCCACCAATTGACTCCATTCGTGAAGAGATTATTACTTCCGCAGAGACGACAATTGGTGCAGAACGGAATTTATTAAAACCTGAACCAGAAAGCTGTCACTTGATTGAGTTAAAAACTCCCATTCTCAGCGATGGGGAACTGGCGAAGTTGAAGCATATTAACGAAGGTGATTTTAAATCCGTCACTCTTTCGACTTTGTTCGATCCTAAATCTGGTGTATCTGGATTAGAGTCAACTATCGCCGAAATTTGTGCTAAGGCTGATCAAGCGATCGCTGATGGTGTGAATATTTTGATTTTAAGCGATCGGGGTGTAAATCCTGACCATGCGCCAATTCCAGCATTATTGGCGGTATCAGGGTTACATCACCATCTCATCCGCACAGGCACAAGAACCAGAGTCGGCTTAGTCCTCGAATCTGGTGAACCTAGAGAAGTGCATCACTTCGCCCTCTTAATTGGCTACGGTTGCGGCGCAATCAATCCTTACCTCGCCTTTGAAAGTATCAACGACATGATCAAGCAAGGCTTGCTCGTAAATGTCGATTACAAAACTGCGGTCAAGAACTACATCAAGTCGGCAACTAAGGGAGTAACAAAAGTCGCTTCTAAAATTGGTATTTCCACGATCCAAAGCTATCGCGGCGCTCAAATCTTTGAAGCCGTTGGCTTGAATCAAGAGGTGATCAAGCAATATTTCACTTGGACAGCCTCCCGCATTGAAGGAGCTAATTTGGAAGTAATCGCCAAAGAAGCGATCGCGCGTCATACCCATGCTTTCCCCGATCGTCCCGCTAGTGGTAATACTCTCGATGTCGGCGGCGAATACCAATGGCGCAAGGAAGGTGAAGCCCACTTGTTCAGCCCTGAAACCATCCATGCTTTGCAAAAGGCCGTGCGTGAAGGCAATTACGAGCAGTTTAAGAAATACTCTGCCCTTGTCAATGAACAGAATCAACAGCATTTCACCCTCCGTGGTTTGCTCGATTTCAAATCTCGCGAATCGATTCCCCTTGAGGAAGTAGAACCCATTGAAAGCATTCTCCGCCGATTCAAAACTGGCGCGATGAGCTACGGTTCCATTTCTAAGGAAGCCCATGAAGCTTTAGCGATCGCCATGAATCGCATCGGTGGCAAGTCCAACACAGGCGAAGGTGGCGAAGATCCCGATCGCTACACATGGACAAACGAGCAAGGTGATTCCAAAAATAGTGCCATCAAACAGGTTGCCTCTGGACGTTTCGGTGTAACTAGCCTCTATCTGTCCCAAGCCAAAGAGATTCAAATCAAAATGGCACAAGGCGCAAAACCGGGGGAAGGCGGGCAACTTCCTGGAAAGAAAGTCTATCCTTGGATTGCCAAAGTGCGCCACTCCACCCCCGGTGTGGGCTTAATTTCGCCACCTCCTCACCATGACATCTACTCCATCGAAGACCTCGCTGAGTTGATTCATGACCTCAAAAATGCCAATCGCGCCGCCCGCATCAGCGTCAAGCTGGTTTCGGAAGTCGGTGTCGGCACGATCGCCGCAGGGGTTTCCAAAGCCCATGCTGATGTCGTGCTGATATCTGGCTACGATGGCGGCACTGGCGCATCTCCCCAAACCTCGATCAAGCACGCTGGCTTGCCTTGGGAACTCGGACTTGCAGAAACCCACCAAACCCTCGTTCTCAACAACCTCCGCAGCCGCATCGTTGTGGAAACCGATGGACAAATGAAAACAGGTCGTGATGTTGTCATCGCCGCTTTACTTGGTGCTGAAGAGTTTGGCTTTGCTACGGCTCCCCTCGTCACCCTTGGCTGTATCATGATGCGCGTCTGCCATCTCAACACCTGCCCCGTCGGAGTTGCCACTCAAGACCCTCAATTGCGCGAGAAGTTCACAGGCGATCCTGCCCACACCGTCAACTTCATGACCTTCATCTCTCAAGAAGTGCGTGAACTGATGGCACAGTTAGGCTTCCGCACTCTCGATGAAATGGTTGGTCGCACTGATGTCCTCGAAGCCAAGCAAGCAGTGGAACATTGGAAAGCGAAAGGCTTAGACTTCTCCAAGATTCTCTATCAGCCCGAAGTCGGTGAAGATGTCGGACGCTATGCCCAAATTCCACAGGATCACGGTTTAGATAAGTCCCTTGATATGACGGTGTTGTTAGATTTATGTCAAGCGGCGATCGTTGATGGTGAGCCTGTTCACGCCACAGTTCCCATCAAGAACATCAATCGCGCTGTCGGAACCATCCTCGGCAACGAAATCACCAAGCGCCATTGGGAAGGATTGCCCGATGACACCGTACATCTGCATTTCCAAGGCACGGCTGGTCAAAGCTTCGGTGCATTTGTTCCATCAGGTGTCACCCTTGAACTGGAAGGCGATACCAATGACTATCTCGGTAAAGGACTGAGCGGCGGTAAGATCATTCTCTATCCCCACAAATCTTCTACCTTTGTCGCTGAAGAGAATATCATCGCAGGTAACGTCGCTCTCTACGGTGCAACCAGTGGCGAAGTCTACATTCGCGGTATCGCTGGCGAACGCTTTGCGGTGCGGAACTCTGGCGTAAATACCGTAGTCGAAGGCATCGGCGATCACGGTTGCGAATATATGACTGGCGGAAAAGTCGTCGTTCTCGGTTTAACAGGACGGAACTTCGCCGCAGGTATGAGTGGAGGTGTTGCCTACATTCTCGATGAATCGGGCGATTTTGCAACCCGTTGCAATACTTCTATGGTCGGCTTAGAGAAACTCGAAGATCCCGAAGAAATCAAGGATCTGAAGCAGTTGATTCAGCAGCACGTTGACTATACAGAAAGCGCTAAGGGGGCGAAGGTTCTCGCTGATTGGAATGCGAGTGTTCCTAAATTTGTGAAGGTAATGCCCAAGGATTACAAGCGGGTATTGCAAGCGATTAAGGAAGCCTTAGAAGATGGTCTGAGTGGTGATGATGCCCTCAACGCCGCCTTTGAAGCCAACTCTCGCGATGTCGCTCGCATCGGTGGCAGCTAAATAGCAAAAAACAAGGGGCTTGCGCCCCTTGTTTTCTCATTCGGATTATTAGCGCCCGTTTAGCCGCTAGAAAAGAGCATGAAAACTATGAGCAGCAATGCTTTTGAGAATCAACTAAATTCTGATGATGAGCTTTTGCCTGAATATAGCTTTAATTATCAGAAGGCTAAGCCCAATCGTTTTGCTAATCGCAGTGAAGCTAAGAGCTTAAATTATGAAATATAAGTATCGCGTTAATCTTGTTTGGTCAGATGAAGACAACTGTTATCTGGTGGAATTACCTGAGTTTTCCAATGACTTGCAGCGATACTTTACGCATGGAGATACTTATGCAGAGGCGATCGCTAATGCAGAGGAGGTATTAGAACTTTTAATCGAAGACTACGAAGCAACGGGTAAACCCTTGCCATCACCTCAAGTATTGCAACTAGCTTAGCCAATTTATATGAAAGCTGAAGAGTTAGATAAAAAGTTTGATGATGGTGAAGATGTTTTAGATTTGTTCGATCTATCTACATTAAAACGCCCTGCTTTAGAAACTCAGTCTGTTTCTATCAATTTACCCCAGTGGATGATTGCTGCCCTTGATAGAGAGTCTGTAAGGTTAGACGTAGACCGTCAATCTATAATAACGTCAGTTCGGGTTAAGCTTTCAAATTTTAAAATCTCAAAAGTAAAAGCCTTACTACACAAGGCTTTTACTTTTGGGCATTGGGAGAGGGTTTGTGTAGCACCCCCCCTCCCCAGCAATTCTCATTATGAAAAATTAACTACTGTTGGGAGGGAGATCTAACTCCAAACCTTGAATCATAAAAGTCAAAAGATGATCCCAACTATCAAAAACAAGATATCGAGTCAAGGCGCGTAAATCGTTAAAAAAGGTTTTGCGGGTTGGCAAATGAGAGCGCAATAACTGGTACTTGTCATCGACCAATTCCAATAACGTGTGAAATAGTAGGGACAAAATATTGAGGGTGGCTAGGAATGAAGCAAGATGCTCCTTGCCATGTCCAAAGTTGTGTTCTAGGTTGTAGCCCTTAGTTTTGAGAGTATTGTTATTCTCATTTTCCACTTTCCAACGAGTACGACCAGCCAGCACGATTTCCACCACTGTTTGCTCAGTAATCAGGTGATTGGTGGCAAAAGAGTTTTTGTAAACTACCTTGCCATCAGGTCTAGTCACAGTTAGTTCACACCAGTTAACCAGCAAAGCATCGTCACCATCTTTGATAGCAGCAATTCTCATTATGAAAAATTAACTACTGTTGGGAGGGAGATCTAACTCCAAACCTTGAATCATAAAAGTCAAAAGATGATCCCAACTATCAAAAACAAGATATCGAGTCAAGGCGCGTAAATCGTTAAAAAAGGTTTTGCGGGTTGGCAAATGAGAGCGCAATAACTGGTACTTGTCATCGACCAATTCCAATAACGTGTGAAATAGTAGGGACAAAATATTGAGGGTGGCTAGGAATGAAGCAAGATGCTCCTTGCCATGTCCAAAGTTGTGTTCTAGGTTGTAGCCCTTAGTTTTGAGAGTATTGTTATTCTCATTTTCCACTTTCCAACGAGTACGACCAGCCAGCACGATTTCCACCACTGTTTGCTCAGTAATCAGGTGATTGGTGGCAAAAGAGTTTTTGTAAACTACCTTGCCATCAGGTCTAGTCACAGTTAGTTCACACCAGTTAACCAGCAAAGCATCGTCACCATCTTTGATAGGTAGCCCATTGACATATTGGTAGGTATAGGTCTCTTGAACTTTCCCTGTCCACTTATTGACAACCACCGTTGGCAAAGCAATCCCTTCTATATGCTCATAGATAGTGGGGTGAGATTCGGGGCGGCAGACTAAGATGAAGTTGAACTGTTGCTCTAATAGCATTTGGCAGAGGGGTTGGCGAGAATAAAGGTCATCACCCAAAACAGTTACCTTGAATGCACTGTACTTACTGCCATGTTGTAACAACCATCTTTTGGCGGCTGTATTCTCACAGTCTTGCTTGTCATTTCCATCCTGCGGCACAATAAATTCTGGTACTAGGGGAATCACTTGCGATTGATGTGGACTGACGATAACTGGCGTAACTACGCTATGAAAATAATGAATTTCTCCTGATTTCATTTTCCTACTCGAACAATGGTGACAGTGTATTTGTTTTGAACTAAAGTACTCTGTCCCATCTAGCGCCATTAATAGATTGTTGGCGAATCCTCGAAATCCTTGCAGTTTCCCCTTTTGCTCTATCGTCTCCAAGATTGTCTCGAACACTGGAAACATTTCTTTAGGTTGCACTGGGTCTAGCAAGTCTCGGATATGGTTATCCGTTGGTATTTTATGCACCCCAAATAAACTTTGGGCGTTGCTTCGCCCTTTTGTCTGCTCCATTGTCCGCTGGTAAGACAAGAATGATGGACTTTGAGTGAAAAATACACTGAATGCACTCATGGCTGCATCTTCCATGCCATAGCGACTATTTTTGCCTGTCCGCTTGTCTGGCAATGATTCTAGTTGTTGTCGGAAAATTTCTACAATTCTGTCGAATGAGCCTTGTGCTTTCAAAGCTCTTCCCCTAAATCAATCATCATGTTATTTACAATATCCCTATATCAACGGTTTGACTAGCCTTCGTTCATAATGAGAATTGCTGACCCCTCCCAATGCCCGTTTCAAATTATCCCGAACTCGCGTTATAATAAAGTTTTGGCTTGCTGAAAAATTAGAAAGAGTTACTATCAATTCTTGAGTGCTACTTCATGCGATCGCCTATGATAATTATTTTGAAACTACTATGAGGCAATTAAATTAGAATTTTTTGGCAATCATTATACAGTGAAGTTTGTAATCTTTGACTGAACCTGATCTACGATGTCTTGATCTTGTAGTTCTCTAGCGATATCTAATGCTTGGTATAAATTCTTTAATCCTTCTTCTGGCTGATTATATGCAAATAAAAGCTGCCCTAGCAAGCATAAAGTAGCAGGTTGAGTTTCTTTATTATTAACACTACATTGAAATTCATATGCTTTTTTAGCGAGTTTAATAGCCTCTTCTACATTTTCTGGACAGGCAGTAGCAAGAGCTTGTTCGTATAATCGAACTGCCTCGTAGTTATTTACTTTAAAAATTATTTCCTGTAAATCTTCAACTCCATCAAGATAATTTTCTTGAACTAAAGCAATTGCTCTTTCAAGATATTGTATTCCATTTTCATAATCTCCCAGATGAGTCTTTATCTGTCCAATCCATGATAGAGATTGAGAAGCCCAATTAATATTTTTTGTTAATTCTGCTAAGGTCAAACATTTTTGTGCGGCAGCAATTGCAGCATCAAAATCTTTGTTTTCACATTTTTCTTGAGACAATTCAATCAGTTCTCTTGCTTTTCCATATTGTGCTACGAAAGCCATATCTTGCAGTTCTTGCTTTCTGGATAGATTTTGTTCCTCGGCTATTTCAAGTGCTTGAGATACTTTACTTATACCTATTTCAAAATCCTCTTTATCTATTAAAAGGTTCTCCCATGACAATAACATACATGCTTTAAGTTCCTCATCTTTAGACTTTTCAACTATGTATAGAGCTTGTGAAATCAATTCAATTGCTGTTTCTCCATTACCTTGATCAGCCTGTGTAACTGCCATCTCGTATATTATAAAAGCTTTATGAGAATAAGTATCCATAATCATTTCTTGGACTTCTTCTATATCTTCAATCAAATTGATTTTGCGATAAATATCTAGACTCTCTGTTAAGTACTTAAGAGACTCATCTACTTCACCTTTGAAAGATAAAACTTGTCCTAAAAGCTTGAGAATACTGGCTCGGAGAATAACATTTATAACTAAGCTACATTTTTCTAAAGCTTGTCTTAAAAAACTTTCTCCCGCATTATAGTTTTTCAGCTTTATTTGAATTCTTCCCATATCACTTAAAGCAAGTGCGTACCGTTCAGGAACTTTAACTGTATTGGGTAATCCTAAAACTATATTTATTTTCTCTTCAGCACTATCAAGTCTGTCTTGATTGATTAGTATACCTGCGATTCTTAGTAAGACATTAGCTTGAATATCTTCATTTGGGATTTTTAATGATAATTGGTATGATTCTTCTAGAAATTTCAACGCTTTATCAATATTATTTTCGCGATCATATAAGGTTCCTATTTCTTGAAGTGTAATTGCTTGATGGATTTGATCACCATTTTTCTCATGAAGTTCTAAAGCTTGATTGTAGAGATTCAAGGCAATTTCTCGATCACCACAATCTGAACGAAAAGTGGCTATATTATGCAAAAATGCAGCTTTTTTCCAAGTATCATCAATTTTAGGTAGCAGATCATTTAATTCATTAAATATTTCTCTGGCATTTTCTATTTCTCCTTTCTTGAGATGTAAAGCAGCAGCATTGTTTAGGAGAGAAATTTTAACTTCAATATCCTGAGATATAGCTTCATGTGAAACTACATCTTCAAAAAAGTTATCCCATGCATCTATTTCCCCCATTTCAAATTGAAGATTTGACAAATTATTTTGTACGGCATAAAGAGTCGTCTGATCTTCTGATTTTTGAGCAAATTTGTATGCTTCTTTAAATATTTTTAGTGCTTCTTCTTTTTTGCCTAACCCTCGCATAATGTTAGCCAACTGATTGAAAGATTTAGCTTTACTCGCGTAATCATCAGTAAACTCTTCAATCTTAATGACTTGGGCGCAAAGTTTGAAAGCCTCTTGATAATTCCCTTGCTTTTCATATAAATCCGCTAAATCATGCAGTATTGAAGCTCTAAGAGTTCTGTGAACTTCAGAATCTTCTTGAGTTTTACACTGTTCAGAGCATAAATTTAATGCCTCTTTATATTTCTGTAAAGCATCTTCTACTTCACCTATATGTTCTTGTGCTTTTGCCATATAGTACAAAATACTAGGAGACACGAGATGAATACCTAAGTGACCAAATGCACCGTCACAAACAAATTTACATAGCATAATTACTTCTCTATAGCGTCTCTGCTGATTGAAACGCATAATTAAAAGCCAGTTTACGCTAACTAACACATCTGGTCTTAATCCCTCGGTTGCAAGTCGGTATAATTCAAACAATCTATCTGTTGATATGCTATTCTCGAAAAACATATCAGTTTTAAGGATTTCTGGCGAGTCTTTGCGTATCTCTAAACCATGCTGAAAACCTTTGACAAACCATATTTTATCTAAATGTTCTACCGCAGTTTGATATAGCTCTATTGAATCTTCAGGAAAAGTAAGAATTGGCTCTAGAATTCGGGGGACATAATATAAAACACTTTCTTTGCTATGGATTTGTTCAAGTAATCCAATTGAAACAGAAATGGAAATATAACTATCTATATCAAAAGTTGTTGGACATAGAACTTTGATAGCTGACTCAGGCACTGGCAACTTATAAACTAAACAAAATCCAAGCATTCGACGCAATTTAGTTGATTGTCGATTTAGTAATTCTTCAGCCAAAATGCTCTCACGAAACTCTGTACTACTTTTTTCTACCTCTTCCAAAATTTTCTCTTTATTGAGGTGTGGCACTTGTAGTAATTTGTCTAACCATTCCAATAAGCGAGGATTGCCAGATGAAGTATCTAAAGCCTTTATTTGTAGCTCATGTGCAACTTCAGAGTTTGGAGCAAAAGATATTAGACGCTTACATTTCTTTTGTAAGTCTGTACCTGTAAGAGATGTTACCTGCTCTCTGTGTAATCGTTGATCTAACTCTGAAATTGAAAAATTATATCTAGATGTAATAATTACTCTATGTGGCAAGCGAGACTGGCTGATCGACTTCAGCAAAGCTATTAAAACCGTTACAACATCAGGCTTTAAAACAGCGATACCATCTGTTCTAAGTTCTAAATTTGCTTCAAAGTCATCAACAACAAAAATTAGCCTTTGCTCTGGTTTGTTTAAACCTTCTTGAAGGAACTTAGTTAACTTTTGTGTTAGTGGAAGTTTGCCTTGTAGTATGTCTTGTCCAGACTCAGATAGACATTGTTCTGCAAGTTGCCTTAATAGTTTATCCTCGTCTAATTGACGATAGATAAAGATTTCATCATAGCCATGTAAACGCTCTAAAAGCCTCGCAGCGACACTACTTTTCCCTATACCCCCCAACCCATGAATAATTATCCCTAACTTATCTGCTACTCGTAAAGCCTTCAAGCTACGTTGTATGATTCGCCGTCGTCCTACAAATTCTTGAGCAGTAGCAACTCTAACAATTCCTTGCGAATCCAAAAACTGCTCATGGATTGGTTCTTCTGGCAACCATACCTGATCGCCTAATGGTTTGACCAATGCTTTTGGACATTGCCCCTCAACATAAAGCCTTAATAGATGCCAATCTTCAACTTTAGCGTTTATTAAATGTTGATAAGTACTTGCTAAAGCTTCCGCAACTTGATATCCAGCAGCAAGCTTACTGTAGAGATGTGCGGCAGCTTTTGTTGCGGTTACATCTATAACTGCTCTGCCCCAGCCTAAAACAGCTCTACATCCCCCACGCTCAATTAATGATTCCGACAAAGAGAATATTGCTCCATTATTCGGCGATTCTCCTGTTCTACAACCTGATAAAAAAACTAATTGAGGTCTACGAAAACGCAAAGCCGTGGCAATTTCTGGTGCATAAGCATTATGACATTCTCCAGTTTCTGTTTCTGTTCTAAAGAAGGGTTGTCCATCTTCAATAGATGCGTGTCCTGTTAAATGAAATACATCAATTGTGTCTGTATAACGACCCCAAAGCTTACTTAATTCTGTAATACAACCACTTTCTTCAACTCGTAAATCGAGAGGAATATCTCTAGTTGCGGTTAAAATTTGGGCTTCTTCTTGTTCAAAATCAAGTGACGGTTCGACATTGTCTGGCGACGTTGCCATGAATAAAAGTCGCAAAGGTCGTTGTTGTATATCGTTTAAATCTTGAAGAGGTCTATCGACCCAACGTATTGGAACGATTACTGGATTGACACGCTCTACAAGAAATTGCGTCCCATCGTGTAAAGTCTCCCAAGGCAAATACCCTAAACGTTCACGAACATCTATTGCTAAAGTTAGCCCTTCATCTCTACAGTTTTTAATTGCTCGACTTAACCACCTACCATTACCATCTAGCCAACAGAATAATTGATATCCAATACCTTTTAAATCAGGCACTAACATGTAATAGCTGCTTCTTGATTTTTGGATTAAGCTGTTTATAGACGATACATCAAGTCGTTGAATTTCATACTTAGCTGGCTCTCCAAAAGCATAACGCAGTTCTACAAACTGTTTTTCAAGCGGTACTAACTTGATGTAAAGTGTCTGCACTCTAATTCTCCAGTTCTTCTAGTACAGCACAAATATCTTCAACCGTCGCATCCTCTAAAAAAACTCGAACATCTTTAGCCACAAGTACTACATCAAATTTCTTTTTTGATTTCTTGTATTCCAAATACCACTTTCTGATTTGTTCGGCTACTGCGACTAAACCACCGACAATTCCAACTACAGTACCTATTACTGCTAATGTTCCTTCCTTTGTCGGCTGAGAAGTATTTGCGACTTCCCAAGTACCTTGTAAGCCTGTGGTTTCAAATAGCCTCTCAGCAGCAACATCAACATCTTCACCTTCAAGAGACAGTTTAATTTCTACCATATTCCACTAATATTTTAGGTGTTTTAAAGTATTTTACCATAACTGATTAATCAAAGGGTTTCGAGCCATTTGGGCTATTTGACTTGATATGTAGGTGTTTTGAGGTTGTACTAAGCTCTTATTTATGCGAATATTTTATGCGCCTTAGTATGATCTCTTTTTAATTGAGAGGAGATTGCTTGTATGACGGAAGTGTGGATGATTTAAGCGATCGCTTTTTGATGAGATTAGGGGCGATCGCTGTTTGATGTTGTTGGTTTGTTGAGGGGCGATCACTTGCGTGGTGGAAGTGTGGGTATTTAGGCGATCGCTTTTTGGCTGAGATTAGGGGCGATCGCTTTAGAAAAAAGTGGTACGATAAATTGTACGAGTTTGGATTTATTAATGAAAATTCTCAATGCGAGTGAAGCACGAGCCAACTTTTTCAGCTTAGTTGAGCAAGTCAACAAAGACCATTTACCAAGATTTATTACGAGTCGGCAAGGTGACGCAGTATTGCTATCTAAATCTGATTGGGAAAGTATACAGGAAACTCTCTATCTACAGTCTATTCCTAATCTAGTTGAGTCAATTAGATCCGCCGAACAAGCGAATGATTGGGTTTCTGAAGATGATTTCTTAGGAGCCTTGAATGGATTGGAAGATTGAATTTAGTCGAAATGTGATTAAGGATGCCAAAAAATTGAAGTCTGCTAATTTGGACTCTAACCTCAAATCTTTGCTAGAAATTCTCAAACAGAATCCTTATGAGCCTCCCTATGAGAAACTATCAGGCAATTTGAAAGGATATTTCTCAAGACGAATCAATATCAAACATCGTTTGGTTTACTCAATCAATGAGGAAACTAAAACCATCAGAGTTGTTTCTGTATGGTCACATTATGAATAGCAAAATCTGGTGATCGCTTTATTAATGGAGAGAGATTAGGGGCGATCACTGACTCTTAATTGAAGATTTAGGGAAACCTGAACTTCATCAGATTCCCCATATGAGTTTACGCTACAAACCCATGAGTTTGTCCAGTTTGTAGATTCCACAAGCCAGTGTAAATACCATTTAGGGCAACTAACTGATCATGGGTTCCTGTCTCAACGACCTTGCCATGATCCATTACATAAATGCGATCAGCATTGCGAATCGTCGAGAGACGATGGGCAATCGCGATCGTTGTGCGGTTTTTCGTAATCTGATCGAGGGATTTTTGAATGGCAGCCTCAGTTTCATTATCTACTGCCGAAGTCGCCTCATCGAGAATCAAGATCGGCGGATTTCGTAGTACTGCACGAGCGATCGCAATTCTTTGTCGCTGTCCACCTGAGAGCTTTTGACCACGCTCACCCACAATCGTATCGTAACCCTGAGGTAAGGCTTGGATAAACTCATGAGCCTCAGCAATCTTCGCGGCTGCTACAATTTGTTCAACTGTTGCATCAAAGGAACCATAGGCAATGTTTTCCAAAACAGAACCATGAAATAGAAACACATCTTGGCTCACCCAACCAATGCAGGAACGTAGCGATCGCAATTCGAGTTCACGAATCTCGATACCATCTAAAAAGATATTGCCCGATTGGATTTCGTATAAGCGTAAAAGCAACTTCACTAAGGTACTTTTACCTGAACCCGTCGCACCGACAATCGCCGTAGTTTTATTAGCCGCAATGTCCAAGGATAGATTTTCGACAATTGGGAAACTAGGGTTATAGCCAAAGGTGACATCTTTGAGCTGGATCTCGCCTTGTACTAGTGCTGGCGATGGCAAAACCTTTGAGCCTGAATGAATGGCGATCGGGGTATCCAGCAAATCGAGAATACGATTGGTAGATGCCATAGCTCTTTGGTATTGGTCAAGGGTTTCACCTAAGCGCGTCAGGGGCCAGAGCAAGCGCTGAATTAGATAGACCATGACGGAATAGTTACCGACTGATAATCTTTGAGCTTGCACTTCCAAACCGCCATAATACAGAATTGCGATAAAACCGATAAAGATTAAAATGCGGATTAAGGGAACGAAGGCAGCACTATAGGCGATCGCACGACGATTACTTTGGCGATAGCGATTACTTTCTTTCTCAATGCGCTTACGTTCGTAATCCTCAGTGACAAAGGCTTTAATCGTGGTGATACCGCCAATATTATTGGACAACTGACCATTGAGTAAACCCACTTTTTCCCGCACATCGGCATAGCGTGGTGCAAGAAATTTCTGAAACCAAACGGAACCCCAGAGAATAAAAGGCATCGGTGATAGTGCCAACCAAGCCACATTGGGCGTAATTACAAAAAATGCACCGCCAATTAGGAGTATCGTCGCCGAAACTTGAATAACTTCATTAGCGCCGCCATCGAGAAAGCGTTCCAATTGATTAACATCATCACTCAAAATTGACATTAACCCGCCTGAACTCCGTTCCTCAAAAAAGGCAAGTTCTAATTCCTGTAAATGTTGATAGGCATCAAGGCGGAGATCATGCTGTACCGTCTGAGCGAGGTTACGCCATTGCAGCGCATAGGCATATTCAAAAATTGATTCCAATCCCCAAATCACGCCACTGATCGCCGAAAGTACGAATAGCTGTGCGGCTAGCCCTTGGACACCAAAGGGATTTGCCCAGAAGTTCTCTTTCTGTAATACCAGATCGATCGCTGCTCCAATTAAAACTGGTGGCGCAAGATCAAAGAACTTATTGAGAATAGAACAAGTGGTTGCCGTCCAAATTTGGCGGCGGTAGTTGCGTGCGTATCGGGTCAGTCGAATAAAGGGATGGACAGACATTTGCAGTACTAGATCATATTTATCATTTGATCGAGTTTAGGCAGACTTGATCAAACTATTACCTAGACAAGTGTATCGCGATCGCTTTGATAAATAGGATACATTTCGCCAGAGTATCGAATGGGTGACGCATCGCATTGCCCATTCTTATTAGTGAGATTGCTGAGTATAGCGATTAACTACATGGATGATATTGTCAAGCTGAACTGGTTTTGTGAGAAAGTCATTCATTCCTGCATCAAAACATGCTTGTTGATCTTCAGAAAAAGCATTTGCAGTTAATGCGATAATCCAAGGCTGCGCCTCAATTTCTTGGCGTATTTTTTGAGTAGCAGTGATCCCATCCATTTCAGGCATTTGGACATCCATAAAAATTATTTGATAGGATTGACGCTGCAACATTTCGATCGCTTCTAATCCATTATTAGCTATGTCCACTCGATAACCGATTCTTTTCATGAAGAGATTAAATATTTTTTGACTAGTGAGGTCATCTTCGGCTAACAAAATTTTGAGATCTCTTTTAGGAGAGCTATCTGCGATCGCTGGTCTCATTCTAGGAAGGTTAATTAAATTAGGAGTAAAGCTCTCTAACGCTTTATCGGCGATGATCGTAAAGGAAAATTTAGAACCTTGGTTGGGCGTAGATTCTGGATTGGATAAATATTCTGCGGGAGGATTGCCACCCATATTTCCCTGACTCTCAACCCAAATTGTCCCTCCCATTAATTCCACTAGGCGTTTGCAAATAACTAAACCTAATCCTGTACCACCATATTTACGACTAATCGAAGAATCGCCTTGGCTAAAAGGTTGAAATAATAGATGTAAGCGATCGCGACGAATACCGATACCCGTATCCTCAACTATAAAAACTAATCCATAATGATTTGGGTCAGCATCATAGAGAATGTAGGGATTAACAGAGAGAGAGACATTTCCATGCTTTGTGAATTTAATGGCATTAGCTAATAAATTAATTAATATTTGGCGAAGACGTGCACTATCGCCTAGTAAAGTTTTGGGAATATCAGGATTTATATAATATTGCAGATGAATATCGCGATCGGTTGCCTGTTTACCAAGAATTTCGCATACAGACTTCATCACATCTTCTAAAATAAGAGGCTCTTTTTCTATGTCGATCATGCCTGCTTCAATTTTAGAAAAATCAAGAATATCATTAATAATTTTTAAAAGAGCATTACCACTATTGCCAATTATTTCTAAGTAATTTCTCTGCTCTGGAGTTAGCTCGGTAGTTGCTAGCAGTTGTACCATTCCTAATACGCCATTCATTGGAGTACGAATTTCATGACTCATACTGGCAAGAAAAGCACTTTTAGCTTTATTGGCTGACTCGGCAATTTCTTTGGCTTGGGCTAAAGCAATCTCCTGTTGTTCATGGGCGCGGAGTTGTTGTTGAGCTTCATCAAGCTTGCGTTGTTGTTCTTCTATGTGATTAACAAATGCAAGTGTCTTATCAATCGTAATTTCGAGATCTGTAAAATCAATGGGCTTAGTTATAAAATCAAAAGCACCATAATTCATTGCCATCCGAATGTTTTGCATATCCCCATAGGCAGAGAGCACTACAGCTTTGGGCGGAGCTTCTAGCTCTACCAATTTAGAGATTAGCGATAACCCATCCATCTCTGGCATTCTGATGTCAGTAAGAATCATGGAAATAGAAGTATTTTCCTGTAGAACTTTAAGAGCCTCTACTCCATTTGATGCAAACTGAAATGCAAGTTCTCCAGATTGAATCCGCTTCCTAAATCGTTGCTGAAAAAGTCGTTGAACTTCAACTTCATCATCAACTACTAAAATTAAATTTACTTTTTTTTGCATAACATCAGTCTAACTAATTTAAGTTTAACTAATTTAATTGCAAATTAAAAATAGATTATCTTCTGTCACTATTGATAGCCCTTTGTATCTAATCAGAGGTAGCGCTAAATATATAAGGATGGGCGGCGCGACGTGCCACCCATCCTTACCAAAATAAATCTTTTCCTGTTTAGGACTACCTAATCAGACTCTATGTAATTTTTAGCTTAAGTTGCTAGGCATAATAAAAAAACAGAGCCAAAACCTGTAGCGCAATTGCAACAAACGCTACAGGTTTTGGCTTTTTATATTTAATTGCGCTCAGATACTTACCAAAATCTGCGTATTGCATGGGGTTTCAGCGATCCCCCATGCGCTAATTTTATGAGCTTGATCGCTTGATGAATGGGATGAGATGCTCCAGCTCATTGCCCCAAATTAAAAAATAGAGAAATTTTTGAAAGTGTGGCAAAGCAGCGTTTTCAAAAATTTCTCTGTACTATTTCAAGCTTCAACAGGTTGTAACTTAATTGCCCTGTTTCCTGTGAAGTACAATTGATCATGTTTTGGGGAGATTGATGTATCAAGGGGATTATAGTTATGCAATCAAGTACAAATCACCGCGATCGCTTGCCCAAACTTGATGGTTACCATATTGGCGAACAGGTATATGCAGGTAGCCGTACCTTGGTTTATCGCGCTGTGCGTTTAGTTGATCAGCAGCCTGTAATCCTGAAAATGCTCAAAAGTGATCGCCCAACGCTCAATGAACTGTTAAGGCTACATAACCACTACACAATTACCAAAAACCTAAATTTCTCAGGAATATCACAACCCCTTGCCTTAGAACCTTATAGTAATGGATATATCTTAGTTACCGCCGATCAAGGTTTTTGTCCACTTCAGGAATATATTGCTGTTAATACTTTAAGCATCTCCGAGTTTTTGGCGATCGCAATTCAATTAGCGGATATTTTGCATTATCTCTATCAACAGAGAATAATCCATAAAGATATTAAACCAGCCAATATCCTCATCGATCCTGTATCTCAGCAAATCCAATTAACCGACTTTAGCATTGCCACGCTCTTACCTAAGGAAACTGAGGAAATAAAACATCCTAATGTTTTAGAAGGAACCTTAGCTTACATTGCTCCAGAACAAACAGGGAGGATGAATCGGGGGATCGACTACCGCTCGGACTTTTATGCATTGGGGATCACCTTCTTTGAACTATTGACAGGGGAATTACCCTATCAAACAGACGATCTCTTGGAGTTAATGCATTGTCACTTAGCAAAGCCGATTCCTAAGGTTAGCAAATTACAATCTGATATTCCTGTGCCAATTGAGCAGATTGTCGCCAAACTGATGGCAAAAAATGCCGAAGATCGCTATCAGAGTGCATTGGGGCTGAAGTATGACTTAGAGCTTGCCCTAGAGCAACTTAGCACCACAGGAACCATTACCCCATTTGCGATTGCTTCAACGGATCGCAGCGATCGCTTTATCATTCCTGAAAAACTCTACGGGCGGGACGCGGAAACAAAGACTTTGCTAGACGCTTTTGAGCGGGTCTCACAGGGAAATGTCGAACTGATGCTTGTCGCGGGTTTTTCTGGCATTGGCAAAACCTTTGTGGTGAATGAAGTCCATAAACCGATCGTGCGAAAACATGGTTACTTCATCAAAGGCAAGTTTGACCAATTCAATCGTAATATCCCATTTTCGGCTTTTGTACAGGCTTTCCGCGATTTGATGGGACAGCTTATGAGTGAGAGTGATGCTCAACTCAATCTCTGGAAAAACGAAATCCTCAAGGCATTGGGGGAGAATGGTCAGATCATTATCCAAATGCTCCCTGAACTAGAGCGAATTATCGGAGAACAGCCTCCAGCAACTGAATTATCTGGCAATGCCGCGCAAAATCGCTTCAACTTACTCTTTCAGAAATTCATTCAAGTTTTTACAACCGCAGAGCATCCACTAGTGATCTTTCTTGATGACCTTCAGTGGGCAGATTCGGCATCCTTGCAATTATTAAAACTATTAATGCAGGATGTCAGGTATCTGCTAGTTCTAGGTGCATATCGCGATAACGAAGTAACACCAGCTCACCCCCTGATGCTGACGGTGCGCGAATTAGAAAAGTTAGAAACCACAATCAAGACGATCGCCCTACAAGCGTTGCTCCCATCCGATATCAATCAATTGGTGGCGGAGACCTTGAGTTGCGATCGCGCCCTTGCTCAACCATTAACCGAGTTAGTCTATCAAAAGACCCAAGGAAATCCTTTTTTTACCACCCAATTTCTCAAGACCTTACATCAAGATGGATTAATCCAGTTCAATAGGGATACAGGCTATTGGCTATGCGACCTCAGCCAAATCAAATTCCAAAGCTTGACTGATGATGTGGTAGTCTTCATCGCGCAACAGTTACAAAAACTATCCCCGAGCACGCAATCAATATTGAAATTGGCTGCTTGCATTGGTACACAGTTTGATTTGCAGACATTAGCGATCGGCTCTTCCCAATCGGGCATCGAGACAGCAATGGCTTTATGGCAAGCTTTGCAGGAAGGATTACTAGTTCCTCTCAATCAAATTTATAAATTTTTCAACCGAAATTTGAAGGCAATAGCGTCAATATCCCTGAATTCTGGAATTGGGAATCGGGTTACTGTTCTTTTCGATTTCTCCATGATCGTGTGCAACAGGCTGCCTACTCACTCATCCCCAATTCCCAAAAGGAAGCAGTGCATCTTGATATTGGCAGATTGCTCCTAAATCGCTACTCTAGCCATGAACAGGAGTTGCAGCTTTTCCATATTGTCAATCAACTTAATTGTGGTATTTCTCTGATTGATCAAGCAAAAGAACGAGAGGAACTCGCCCAGCTTAATTGGCGTGCTGGCAAAAAAGCACGGGCATCATCAGCGTATGAAGCAGCGATGAGTTATCTGAAGACAGGGTTACAGCTTTTATCAGCGCAATGTTGGCGTAATCAATATGACCTGAGTTTAGGTCTACATCAACAGGCTGCTGAAGTAGCTTACCTATCAGGTATCTATGCCGAGATGGAAACTCTCATAGGGATTGGATTACAACAGGCGAAGAATCAATTAGATCGCGCTAAATTCTATGAGATTCAGATTTTGGCGATGGTAGCGCAAAATCAAGCCCGTGCAGCGATCGCCTATGCCCGTCAGGTGTTGCCCTATTTTGGTGTTCAGATTCCCCAAAAGCCATCCAAATTGCAAACAGTCCTTGGCTTTTTTACTACGGTCTATCGCATGATTGGCACAAGCCCTAAGGATCTGCTTGCCCTCCCTCCTATGTCTGATCCTTATAAACTTGCCGCCTGTAATCTTTTTAACGCAGTTGGTGCAGCCGCGCAAAGCAGTGTGCCCGAAATTCTTCCTTTTATGACCTTTATTGGTATTTCTATCTATCTACGTTATGGCAATATTCCCAAATCATCAATGGCTTATACGATCTATGCTTTTTTGCTTTGTGAGAAGCTTGGAAAAATAGATCAAGGCTATGCTATTGGGAAAGCGGCGATCGCTCTTTGTCATCAGCACGCATCCAAAAAAGCCTTGGCTCCTACTTTGTTTCTCTGGACTCGCTTTATTGCCTATCGAAAGGAATCACTTCAGAATTCATTACCCCTATTAATGGAAGCCTATCAAGTGAGCTTAGAGGTGGGTGATACTGAGTATGCTGCTTATAGTCTCTGTGTATACTTCACCCAATCCTATTGGACCACTCAAAATCTCATGGATTTGAAAAGGGAAGCGATCGCTAGTCGTCCTACCTTGCAGAAACTTCAACAGCTCTCGATGTTGGATATGCATGATCTGAATTGCCAGATTTTGGAAAATCTCACGACCGAGCCTAATGATGCTTGCCAAATTACTGGGCGCTTTTTTGATGAAACTGCAATCTCTAAAAGCGATCGACAACTACAGATTTATACAAGCCTACGGAAACTTCAACTTGCGCTCTTGTTTGAAAAATACTCACTAGCAATGGAGCAGATCGCGATCATTGAATCTATGCTCTCCATTGTCGATGGAACCTTCGTGAAAACGCTGATCTATTTCTATGATGCTCTCGTAAGATTGTCGCAATACCCTCATCTCAAGCCAAAGCAACAAAGAGCATATCTAGATAAAGTCATAGCTACTCGCAAATATTTGGCTAAATTCGCTAAATCAGCTCCCATGAATTATCAGCACAAGGTAGCTCTAGTAGAAGCTGAGCGACTCCGAGTTGTGGGGAAATTTAATCTAGCTGGAGATTGGTACGATCGCGCGATCACTGGAGCTAAAAACAATGGCTATCTCCAAGAGGAAGCCTTAGCCAACGAACTTGCCGCAAAGTTTTATCTAGTATTGGGAAAAGAAAAAATAGCTCAAGTCTATATGAATGAAGCCTATTATGCCTATGCGCGTTGGGGAGCGACAGCCAAAGTCATCGATTTAGAAAACCGTTATCCACAATTGCTCGTTTCCTTGAGGCAGCAAACTGATACACATAGATTTGATCAGAAATTATCGCTCGAATCTTTCTACAATCACTCCACTATTCTCGATCTCGAAACCTTGCTCAAGGCTTCACAGACAATTTCACAAGAAATCGAACTCGATAAGCTTTTAGAAACGCTGTTAAACATCCTGATTGCTAATGCTGGTGCGGATAAATGTGTCCTGCTCTTACAACCCAATCAAAATTTGCAGATTGTGGCGATCGCCAAATCCGAACAGCAAACACAAATACTTACGACACCAATACCATTAGAAACGAGTAACGATGTACCAACTAGTGTAATTAATTGGGTAAAGAACAGTTTAGAAACACTGGTTCTCAACGACGCACGAGAAAACTCTCAATTTGCAGGCGATCGTTACATGATTCAGCATCAGCCCAAAAGTATGTTTTGTAGTCCTATCTTGAAACAAGGACAGTTACTAGGGATTTTATATTTAGAGAATAATTTTGCAGTAAGTACGTTTACAAGCGATCGCTTACAACTCTTGAATTTGTTATGCACCCAAGCCGCCATTTCCCTAGAGAATGCTCATCTGTATAGCACCCTTGAGCAAAAAGTTGTAGAGAGGACTCAAGAACTTTCACAAGCCTTAAGTAATCTGCAATCTACACAACAGGAATTAATCCAGTCTGAAAAAATGGCTGCATTGGGGCAACTGATTGCCAGTATTGCCCATGAAATTAATACTCCCCTTGGCGTAATTCGCAGCGCTACTAGCAATATTGTGACGGCAAATCATGTGACCCTTCAGCAATTGCCCCGAATCATGCAAAGCCTGTCTCCTCAACAGCAACAAGAGTTTCGGGCTTTAATCCATGTGGCTTTGCAATCACACCAGTCTTTATCAACGCGAGAGGAACGGCAACTACGACGGCAACTACAAAGCACTCTATTAGACCAAGGGATTCCTAATGCGATCGATATTGCCACCCAACTCAGTCAGATGCAAATAGTTTCGGGGCTAAATCTTTATCTTTCGCTCCTCCAAGATCCAAAATGTGAGCAAATTTTACAGGTAGCCTATGCATTGGTAATGCAACATCACAGTACTCGAAGTATTCAACAGGAAGTAGATCGCGCTGCCAAAATCGTATTTGCCCTGAAGGCATATAGCCATCACAGTCACAATAGTGAGCAAATCCTTGCAAAAGTGAACGATAGCATTGAGGTGGTGCTAACCCTCTACCATAATCGTCTGAAACATAGCATTGAGGTCATCCGTCGCTATAATGATGAGATTCCTGAAATCCTTTGTAATCCCGATGAACTCACACAGGTATGGGTAAATTTAATTGACAATGCGATTTATGCGATGGGGAATGGAGGAACTCTAGAAATTGCGATCACTACTCAGGCGGGTTATGTGGTGGTGGCGATCGCTGATTCGGGATGTGGGATGTCGCCAGAGATCCAATCCAAAATTTTTGAGCCGTTTTTTACGAGTAAGCCAAGAGGAGAAGGTAGTGGATTAGGCTTGGATATTGTGCGACAGATTGTGCAGAAACATCACGGTGAAATTCAGGTACAGAGTGGCAGCGATGGCACTGTTTTTACGGTCATGTTACCTCTACCGCTTGAATAGTGACGATTTGCGCCGCAACCCCAAACCAAGAGATTTTTGGGTTTATGGAAGTGCACCCCTTCGGGGTGCACTTCCATAAACCATTAGCTAAAAATTTTCAAATAGAATCCTTAGAACAATTGTTAGAAAAACATATTTCTTAAGATATTTCTGGTAACTTATCTGGTTTAAGTCACATCTGATTTAAGTCAAAAATTTACCTATGCTCTCTTCTAGCTCTGAAGTAATTTTGATCGTTGACGATACCCCTGTAAACTTGCATGTAATTTCCAATGTATTAATGGATGAAGGCTTTGAGGTAGCGATCGCTACTAGTGGAGAGATGCTGTTTAAGCAATTGAAATTGCATTTGCCAGATTTAATTTTGCTAGATGTCCAAATGCCAGTGATGGATGGATTTGAAATCTGCCAATGCCTAAAAAATACAGAGGAATATAGGAATATTCCAGTTATTTTTATGACTTCCCTCGTGGATGTTGATAGTAAAGCTAAAGGTTTTCAGCTAGGAGCCGTCGATTACATCACTAAGCCTTTTCAAGAGCTAGAAGTGCTAGCAAGGGTGCGTACCCATTTACAACTGCGGCAGTTGACGAAAAATTTAGAAAAACAAATTGCCCAGCGTACCCATGATCTGGAATTAGCAAATCAAAAACTAGCTGACTATTCCCAAACCCTAGAGCGATCTGTCGAAGTGCGGACTCAGGAACTCTCCAAAACTTTGATGGAATTGCAGTCAATGCAACAGGAACTCATTCAATCGGAGAAAATGTCGGCGCTTGGACAACTTACGGCAAGCGTTGCCCATGAAATTAATAATCCACTTAGCGTAATCCGTAATGCAGCGAGCAATCTGGTTGCTGCCATTCAGATCTCACTCCGACAACTACCGCAGCTCATCCAAAGCCTATCGCCACAGCAACAGGTTGAGTTTCAATCCTTAGTCAAGAATGCTATTAGCAACTATCAAGCTCTCTCTACAACCGAGGAACGCCAACTACGGCGACAGATCCAAAGTGAACTGATGCTCCAAGGACTCAATGATGCGGTGGAACTTGCCTCAAAGCTCAGTTATATGCAAATTAGAGAAAACCTATGTCTCTATCAATCAATTTTGCAGGATGCTCGCTGTTATGACATTTTGCAAATGGCTTATTATCTAGTCTTGCAACATCAAAGTGTAGATAGCATTCAAAGTGAAGTAGATCGGGCTGCGAAAATAGTCTTTGCGCTAAAAAACTATAGCCATCATAGCCACGAACAGGATAAAAGTCTGACTCCAATTATCGATAGTATTGAAGTCGCCTTAACGCTTTACCACAGCCGCCTTAAACAAGATATAGAATTATATCGGTATTATGAAGAAGTTCCGCCCATTTTCTGTAATCATGATGAGATGACCCAAGTTTGGGTAAATTTGATCGATAATGCTATTTATGCGATCGGGCAGCAGGGCAAATTGGAGATTCATGTCTTCCAGCAAGCCGAATATATAGTAGTCAAGATCATTGATTCTGGTGGGGGGATTCCTGAAGATTTACAAGAACAGATTTTTGAACCATTTTTTACTACGAAGTCACGTGGTGAGGGTAGTGGCTTGGGTCTAGATATTGTGCGTCAGATTGTACATAAGCATTTAGGTGAAATTTTCGTGCATAGCCAAGTTGGTCAGACGATCTTCACAGTAAGATTGCCCCTATTGCTATTAGAGCCGCGATCGCCATAACTATGGGAACCCGCCTATCACCCACTTAATTCCATAAAAATTCTTATCGCCAAATTACCTATGAGTACTCCTACGATCCTTTGTGTTGATGATGAACGCAATGTTTTGTTAACGTTGCGAACACAGTTAATGCGATATTTCCCCGACTATGCGATCGAAATTGCTGAAAGTGGGACTGAAGCCTTAATAGTAGTAGAGGAACTCTTAAACGATGGCGTAGAAATCCCCTTGGTGATTGCGGATCAGATTATGCCAGGAATGAAGGGCGATCAAGTTCTCATTGAGTTGCATCAGCGGCATCCTCAAATTTTAAAAGTGATGTTGACAGGAGAGGCTCGCGCCGAAGATGTGGGAAATGTGGTTAATCGCGGAAATCTCTATCGCTTTATGTCAAAGCCTTGGAATGAGATTGATCTGCAACTCACGGTGACAGAGGCTTTGCGATGCTATCACAAAGAACAACAACTTACCCAAAAGCAACTAGAACTAGAACAAGCCAATCGTGAGCTAGAAAGGTTGAATGCGAGTTTAGAACAACAGATACAGGAACGTACGCAGCAACTACGTCAAAATGAGAGGCAATTACGTTTATTTATCGAACATACACCTGTGGGTGTGGCAATGTTCGATCGCCACATGAACTATGTGATCGCTAGCCATCGTTGGATTAATGATTATCAATTAATGGAGCGATCAAATGAATTAGACGGCTCGATTATTGGCAAATGTCATTACGATCTTTTTTCTAATATTTCTGATTCATGGCGCGAGGCACATCAAAGGGGACTACAGGGAGTTGTAACGCGAAATGAAAAAGATCATTGCATTCTCCCTGATGGTAGAGAGGAATGGCTACGGTGGGAAGTCCTGCCTTGGTATGACGATGATGATAATGTTGCTGGCGTTATTATCTTTGGTGAAATTATTAGCGATCGCATTCGTACTGAAAATGCTCTCCAAGAAAGTGAAGAGCGTTATCGGTTGCTATCAGAAATTAGTCCTATTGGCATTTTTCATTATGATGCTCAGGGAGTTTCCACTTATGCTAATGCTAAAACCCTCGAAATTACAGGCTTAAGTTTAGAGGACAACCTTGGTGAAGGATGGACTAAGAATCTGCATCCTGATGATCGAGATCAGATGTCTGCGGCTTGGAACAATTTTATCGAACTATCGAATTTAGGCTGTGATACGGAATATGAAGTCGAGCATCGCTATATTTATCCTGATGGTTCTATTAAATGGATGTTTGTTCAAGCGGTTCCTGAACGCGATATTCATGGGGAATTAATAGGATTTATCGGTTCAGTACTAGATATTACTAATCGTAAACAAGTTGAAGAAGCTTTGCGCCAAATTGAAGCCAAACAGAGAGCTTTGATCAATGCTTTGCCCGATTTGATTATGCGCGTTAGTCGAGATGGCGTATACCTTGATTTCATCTCAACTGATACGTTTAAGGTGTTAGGAGATGCTCAAAAGCTGATAGGTACAAAAATAGAGGAAAGTTTACCTCCTGATTTGGCAGCAAGACGAATGAATGCAATACATGCAGCCCTTGCAACTAAAAAAATGCAAATCTATGAGCAAGAACTTTGGGTGGATGGTGCATTGCAAACTGAGGAATGTCGAGTTGTAGTTTGCAGTGACAATGATGTGCTGATTGTAGGTCGTGATATTAGCGATCGCAAACAGTCCGAACGCGCACTCAAAGTCAGTAAAAAGATCTCAGACACCAAATCACGACAGGTTTACTCCCTGATTAACAATATTCCCCATATTGCATGGCTGAAAGATCTAGATGGGCGATTTTTGGCGGTTAATCAGCCATTTGCTCAATCCTGTGGCTATGAGCCTGCTCAATTGGTTGGACTGACTGATCTAGATATCTGGACTCCTGAGTTAGCAGAGTCCTATCGTCGTGACGATCTGGATGTCATGCAATCTAGGCAACGTAAACAGCTTGAAGAAAGACTAGTTACCGCCGAGGGGAAAGTAAAATGGCTCGAGACATTTAAAGCACCAGTGATTGATGAATCCAATGAGTCAATTGGAACGGCTGGCATTGCAATTGATATTACCGATCGCAAACAAGCAGACTTAGCACTACAAAGCTTGTTGCATGGCACTGCTTACGTTACAGGCAAAGAGTTTTTCCCTGAACTCGTTAAACAAATTGCGATCGCCCTTGGAGTTTCCCATGTTTATCTGGACAAACAGGTTGGCGATTGTTTAGAAACACTTGCATGGTATGCCGATCAACAATTGCAATCCAAGTTTGTCTACAAAATTGCGAATACACCTTGCGAAGTGACCCTACGCGAAGGGAGCTATTGCTGTTCAAATGTAAAACAGCTATTTTCGCTTAATGAGCATTTAGTCGGAGCAGATATCGATAGCTATCTTGGTGTTGCCTTGCAAAATGCAGAAGGCAAGAAACTGGGGGTACTTTGTGTGCTAGATCGCCAACCATTATCTAATCAGAAACATGCAGAAATGTTACTGCATATTTTTGGGGCGAGGGCGATCGCTGAGCTAGAAAGGATGCAGGCTCTGGAAGACCTGCAAAACCTGAATGCAGAACTAGAACGGCGGGTACAGGAACGGACAAAAGAGCTATCGCAAACGCGGAATTTTCTCGAAGCGATTATTGAAAATTTACCAGTGGCACTATTTGTTAAAAATGGCAAAGCCAATAAGTTTGGTGAGTTTTTGCTATGGAATAAGACCAGTGAAATCATGTTCGGCTGCACGAAAGAGCAAGCCATTGGTAAATCAGTTTATGACTTTTTCCCTAAAGAACAATCTGATTTCTTTCATGCGAAAGATCGCAATTCCTTTCTATTTGGTCAAACAGAGGATATTCCTGAAGAACCAATTGATAGCCTGACCCTTGGTAGAAGAATCTTACATACGATCAAAGTGCCTGTTTTTGATGAGCAGGGGCAGCCTGATTATTTAATCTGTATTTCTGAAGATATCACCGAGCGCAAACAGGTGGAATCTGCTCTAATAGTTAGTGAAGAACGTTTTCGGGCTGCCTTTGAGCAAGCTGCTGTAGGCATTGGACAAGTTGATTTAAATGGCTATTTCGCCAATGTAAACCAGAAATTATGTGATATTCTCGGCTACACAGAAACAGAACTATTATCTAAATCTCTTAGGGAAATTAGTGGTCCTGATGACTTTGCCAAAGATGAGGAGCAGATTAATAAGCTTTTAACAGGTGAAATACAAGCATTTTTTATAGAAAAGTGCTATATCCATAAAGATGGTCACATTATTTGGACAAACTTGAATGTATCTCTAGTTCATAAATTTGATGGCAGTCCTGAATATCTACTCGGAGTAGTTCAAGATATTAGCGATCGCAAACTTGCTGAGAGCAAACTTCAGGAAGAAAGACTGCGACTCCAACTAGCCCTTGATGCCGCTCAAATGGGCTGTTGGGGCTGCAATCTCCAAACGGGACAGCTCTTTTGGTCAGATCGTGCTCAGGAAGTTTTTGGCTTTGTCCCCGGGACTTTCCCCGGCGATCGCGATACATTTCTGGCGATGGTCTATCCCGATGACTACGATCGGGTAGTTCAAGCAATCGATCATACCTTTTCCACAGGAGCACCCTACCAAATTGAATATCGGATTCGGCGGCTAGATGGCGAACTACGTTGGATTGCGGTATGGGGCATCATTCATCAGAATCCGAACCGACAACTAATCGGTGTCGTCGAAGATATTAGCGATCGCAAACATGCAGAATTAGAACGCGAGCATCTCTTACAAAACTTATCGCAGTTGAATATCGAACTGGAACAAGCAAACCAACAATTAGGTGCATATTCACAAACTCTTGAACAACGGGTAGAGGAGAGAACCACTGAACTGCAAGTTGCTCAAGAGCGGATTCTTGCCCAAGAGAAACTAGTCTCCCTTGGTACGCTCACGGCTGGGATTGCCCATGAAATTCGCAATCCTCTTAACTTTGTTAAAAACTATGCTGAAGGTTCCATCGAGCTGACACAAGATCTCATGGAGATCTTGCAACCAGTGATGCAATCTCACACCTCTGAAAACAATCAACTCATCGAAGCATTAATTGCAGATTTGCAAGAAAACGCGACCACCATCCGTGACCATAGCCAAAGGGCAGACAAGATTATTACAAGCATGATGCAACATGCCCGTACCGAAAACGAGCAAACTACTATGCATCCGACCTTACTACATGATCTACTCAATGAAGCCTTGAAACTAGCCTATCAGAGTAAAGAATTGCAGCATAGTAGTTTCCAAACCGTCATTGAGACTAAATATGCCCCAGAAATCGGACTTGTGGAAGTAATTCCTAATAATCTAATCCGAGCTTTCATTAACTTAATTGACAATGCCTGTGATGCCATGTGGGGTAAAAAACAAAATTTTGCGAACAATAGAGATGGTTCCGTCTATGTCCCTAAGCTGATGATTGCGACCCAATTAGTAGGTAATAGGGTAGAAATTCATATTCGTGATAATGGTTGTGGAATTGATCCCAAAATTCAGTCGAGAATTCTTGACCCCTTCTTTACTACTAAACCACCTGGCTCAGGTACAGGACTGGGGCTATCGCTCACCCATGACATTATCGTGAAGCAACATCAAGGAGACTTAAAGGTTAATAGCAATCTTGGCGAATTTACCGAAACTATTGTCACAATACCGTTAGTTATGACGGGGTTTAATTAAACTGCAATTTACTACCAAGGATGGGATTAAAACTAACCAAGGCTTGCTATATAGTTGTGTTGGTGGGGTGCTTAGAATAAGTCTTTACTGAATTTATGAAAAATACAAACAAGTCAAACCTGATTTTGGTGGTTGATGATGAGATTGAGGTTCAACGTCTCATGCAACAACGGTTTAGAAAAAAAATTCAAACGGGAGAGCTTTCTTTTCAATTTGCCCAAAATGGTCTAGAAGCACTGCAAATTTTACGTAACTCTGACGCGATCGATGTGATTCTTACGGATATCAGAATGCCAGAAATGGATGGCTTGACGTTATTATCCAACTTATCCGAGTTCGATCGCCCACTTAAGGCAGTCGTCGTTTCTGCCTATGGGGATATGAAAAACATTCGGACAGCAATGAACTGTGGGGCATTTGATTTTTTAACAAAACCAATTGATTTTGAAGACCTCGAAATTACCATTAATAAAACCTTAGAAGTTGTCCACCAATTGCAAGAGCAGGAGCAGAAACTGCAAGAAGCATTGGATAAACTGCATAATTTAGTCTTTTACGATCAATTAACGGGGATGCCTAATCGTAATGGGCTAATCCAAAAAATTGCGAAGAATATTGCTCGAAAACAAGCTCAAGGTAGTTCCTTTGCCCTATTAACTCTAGATGTAGCCAGATATTCGATTATTAAATCTGGATTTGGTCACGCTTTAAGCGATCGCCTATTAATCGAAGTTGCGCGTCGATTAGAGCGTTGGGAAGTTCCAGCTAAAGTAGTTGCGCGTCTAGAAAATAATGAATTTGCAATTTTATTTCAGGAACTAGAAACCCCTACGAGCTTATTAGTTTATATCAAACAATTACATCAACTCTTTGAAACTCCCATTCAATTAGATGAAATTACGATATCTTCCTTAATTCATGTGGGAATTGCGACGAGTGATCTTCCCTATGATCAACCTGAAGATATTCTACGTGCTGCTGATACTGCCAGCCACTATGCCAAACAGGGTTCAGGAACGCGCACCGTCTTCTTTGACACGAATATGCAGCAGATTGCTTTGCAGAGATTAAATCTCGAAATAAATCTCCAAGAAGCGATTAAATCCCAACTTTTACAAGTTCATTATCAGCCCATCTTTTTACTCAGTACAGATAATTTAATTGGCTTTGAGGCTCTAGTGCGCTGGCAACATCCCACCCAAGGATGGATCTCTCCTCTTAAATTCATTCCCTTAGCGGAGGAAACGGGATTGATTGTC
Organism: Pseudanabaena yagii GIHE-NHR1; assembly: GCF_012863495.1. Taxonomy (NCBI): domain Bacteria; kingdom Bacillati; phylum Cyanobacteriota; class Cyanophyceae; order Pseudanabaenales; family Pseudanabaenaceae; genus Pseudanabaena; species Pseudanabaena yagii. The sequence continues at coordinate 2,450,690 of NZ_JAAVJL010000001.1, read as the reverse complement.
CGTTTAGGAAACTGGGTTCTCGAAGAAGCTTGTCAACAGATGGGAAGATGGCAAAAACTATTTGGTGTTGCCTGTCCTGCCAAAATGAGTGTTAATTTATCAGGATTGCAATTAGTCAGCCCCACATTACTGAAAAATATTGATCAAAATCTCAAGGATGCTGGCATCAGTGGTGAGAACTTAGTTCTTGAGATTACAGAAACTGTATTGATGGAGAATATTCGTGAAGCTTTTGATATTTTGCGCGATTTGCGTGAACGCCGCATTGGTTTATCGATTGATGATTTCGGAACAGGCTATTCCTCTCTATCCTATCTTCAATCTCTACCGCTCACCACTTTAAAAATAGATCGCTCCTTTATTCAGAATATTGAAACTAATCAAACTAATCTAGAAATTACTTCCACAATTATTGAATTAGCGAAGCGATTAGGTCTGAAGGTAGTTGCTGAAGGTTTAGAGAAAGAAATTCACGTAGAAATTTTACGTTCCCTTGATTGTGACTATGGACAAGGCTTTTTATTTTCGCGCCCAATTAATGCTGAAGATGCTACCTCATTGATTGCAGCACTAGTAGGCTAGTTATAGAGGTTTGTTTTTCCGTCGAAGGTGGGAAAACAAAACCGTACTTCACAAAACTGGGAAACGCTATATATACCTAAAATTGTGCCTAGAAGTTGCGATACCATAAGCAATTACACGCTTATTTGCTGTTTGTCCTATGCCCATAACTAGCGATATTTCTCAGACAACTACTCTGGCAATCCAAATTGGTGCAGTCTTAACTTGGCTTGGTCTAGTATTTCTGACTTCAGAAATCTTGCATCGCCTCAAGCAAGATCCTGAATTAGTTCGCAAGGTTGTGCATATCGGTACGGGCAATGTATTACTGATCTCATGGTGGTTACATATCCCTACATGGTTATGTATTACCGCAGGTGTGACATTTAGCGCGATCGCCCTAGCATCTCACCGCATTAATATTTTGCCGATGCTCGATGATGTGGGGCGCAAAACCTATGGGGTGTTTTACTACGCGCTTAGTATCACAATTTTAGTAACTCTGCTCTGGGAGAACTATCCTCAATATGCAGTAATTGGCGCGATGGTGATGTCTTGGGGGGATGGGATGGCAGCACTAATTGGTAAAAGATTTGGTACACATATCTTTGTGCATTTGGGCAATAAACGTAGTTATGAAGGCTCCTTTGCCATGTTTGCCACAAGCTTGATCGTAATTCTTGGTATTTTTGGTATTACTCACGGTATTCAACCTAGAGATCTGGGTGTAGCAATACCTGTTGCCGCGATCGCGGCTTTACTCGAAGCCTATTCCCCCGGAGGCACAGATAATCTCTCAGTTCCCTTATCTAGTGCAGCTTTAAGCTATGTATTACAATCATTTTTGTGATGCTGTCACAAAAATAGCGTCTTCGAGCCAATAGTCTTTCATGTCAATGAATTTTTTATCTTGGATTCCGTATAAGGGATTCGCCACAGTTATTTTTTCCTTAACGGGGTCGATCGCCAATAACGCGATCGCATGTTGAATTCTTGTACCCGATACTGGCTCCATCACATGCAAAACTGCCATTTGGCGGCGCTTTACTAAATCTGCGATCGTCAAGTTCCGTTCATACTGAGGTGCAAGCCCCAATTTCTCCATTGCTTGAATTTCTGAGAGGATATTAGTGCCTTGGCGACTCGTTCCTGCAAGCTTAACAACATCCAACTCTGTAGTGTCTAGTGCAGGATTGAACTGGCGTGACAATGTCGCAATTGTAGCGGCAGCACAACTATAGGGAGTCGTCTGCAATACTATTCCCTTTAAAATTCGGGGAGATTCAATCAAATCAGTAATCGGTAAATTTTGATAAATCAACAACAGCACTGATGAAATACTAATGACTAGAAAAAGAATTAACTGCTGTAGTCGCTGTCGGTCTTTCCAAGCAGGTATTTCTAGCAAAAGCATTAGTCCCATACAAAAGATACAGATGAGCAAAATACCTTGCCATGCATAAGCTCCCAGATAAAGTGAAATAAAAGCAGGAACCCAAGGAATATTTCTGCCAGATGTCATCAAAATGGCGATCAATGTAATGATTCCAAGAGTGATGCAACTAAGTAAGTAAACTTGCTTTTGATGCTGCTGCAAAGCGTTGTTGGCAGTTAGACCTTTTTGGGCGAAATATCTACCAAAGTATGCGCCTACCAAGAAAGATATACAAATAGCGATCGGTAAAACCATTAGTTCATTAATGTCAGGACTTCATGCGCTCTAAAATTATTTTTGAGCGCATGAAGTAACAATATTTCTAAAACCAGAAGGGATAGACTTACTGTTCTGCATTTCTAGATCTATTTTTTTGAATTCGCCATAGGTATAGGCTTTTTGAATTTCGGTAATTGAGCATGAGCAGAGCTTTTCAGCTACTTTAATGTCTACCTTTTTGCCTTTCGCACCACTTAGGCAACCCTCTGTAAAGGCTTTAACATCTCTTTCAGGATAGACGTGACTAGCGTCTTGTTGCATATCTGAGCTAAAGCGCCCCACAAAGCTGATGAGAGCTAAAATCAAGCTTGATATAATTACCCACCGACTAAAGACGGCTTTCCAATAAGGAATACTACGCCCTTTAATGAAGTAGTAAATAGTCCCAATAATCAACATCAGCAACAGTGGACTGATCAGGGTTCCCACTAAATAACCGATTTTATAAGGGGTCATATTTAAAACTCCTAAAATAAAAAAGCAATCACGGAATATCTTAGTTGACTAAGTTTCCGCAATTGCGATCGCTATTAGAAAATTTATGAAGTAGCTGGGTGCAATCAAATGAATCTATGGCGCAACGCCATAGATTTAAAACTACCAACGTAGCAAGTTAAATTGCTCCATATCCACAGTATCGCGACTGCGATAGATCGATAGGACGATCGCTAGACCTACGGCAGCTTCCGCAGCAGCGATCGAGATTACGAAAATCGTAAATACTTGACCACGAATACTGGCGGAATCTAAGAAATTAGAAAAAGCCATCAAATTCAAGTTCACAGCATTGAGCATTAATTCCACAGACATTAATACGCGCACTGCGTTACGGCTAGTAATTAAGCCATAAATGCCAATGCAAAATAGAGCCGCAGCAATAATCAAAAAAGGTTCTAAAGTCATATCTGGTTACTATCAATTGCAATTAGGGCGTTGATGATTTATTTAGAAGCAACAAGTTGCTCTTTGGGCTTTTCTAACAATTCGAGAGACTCCTCAGAATCCGCCTGAGATTTAACGGTATCGGGAATAAACTCGCGACGGGCAAGCACGATCGCACCAATTAGGGCAACTAATAACAATACCGAAGCTAATTCAAAGGGTAGTAGATAGTCACTAAAGAAATGCTGACCAATAACGACCATTGTTGAGGGAAGTTTTGCGATCGTCGGGGTAATTGCCCAATTAGTCGAAGTAACTGTCACTCCTAAAAGTGCAAACAAGCCTAAACAGACAACGCCTGTGACTACACTGCGTAAAGCCCCATACTTCACATCTTGGTAATCTTGGCGCTTATTGACCAACATGATCGCAAACAGAATCAAGATATTGACCGCCCCAACATAGATTAAAACCTGCGCCGCCGCTACAAAATCAGCATTAAGCAACAAATACAGTCCCGCCACGCTGATAAAAGTAGCACCAAGTAAAAATGCTGCGTAAACGATATTTTGCAATAGCACCACACCCATTGCCGAAGCGGTTAGCATGGCAGCTAACACCACTAGAGATACGGTTTGTGAACCATCACCTAAACCAATATTGTTCATTCTAAATTTCCTTTATTAGTCCTAATCTTAAAACCAGACAAAACGATGCATCGCATCGTTTTGTAAAGTTATTTTTGCTCCGAAGCCGCTTCAGCAATTTCTTCAGGGCGGAGACCTGCACGTTTAGCGGTATGTGGTACTTCATGCCCCTCGATGACACCCTTAGGCAAATAAGCCAATTCGCGAATTGGAGTCACTAAAGGATCGTCAGTTACCTTGGTGGGCATTCGTCCGAGGGCGACGCTATCAAAGTTTAATTCGTGGCGATCGAAGGTAGATAGATCATATTCTTCCGTCATCGACAGAGCATTAGTGGGGCAGTATTCCACACAGTTACCACAGAAAATACATACTCCAAAGTCAATACTGTAACTTTTGAGTTCTTTCTTCTTGATCTCTGAGTTGAATTTCCAATCCACTACAGGCAAGTTAATCGGACATACGCGCACACAAACTTCGCAGGAAATACATTTATCAAACTCAAAGTGAATCCGTCCACGAAAACGCTCAGAAGGAATCAATTTTTCGTAAGGATACTGCACTGTAATCGGGCGACGACGCATATGGTCAAAAGTTACCGACATCCCTTGTCCGATATATTTAGCCGCTTGTACCGCTTCTTTGGTGTATTCACCAACTTTATTTAGAAATTTCAGCATGGTGTTTTGATTGTTGTAGAAAATTTTGAATTGGGGGATTTTGGCTGTTAGCGATTAGCTGTTAGCTATTGGCTTTCTGAGCAAATTTAGATCATGTTAAAAACCTAAATCTACAAAATCAACTAGTTCCAAAAGCCAAAAGCTAATCGCTAACAGCTAACAGCTAACTACTATCCGCCAAACGCAAAGGGAAAAGCTAGTTTCAATGCTGCGGTAATTAGTAAATTCGCTAAGCCAATGGGCAGTAGGAATTTCCAACCTAGATCTAGCAATTGGTCGATCCGAACGCGGGGAACTGTCCAACGCAAGAGGATCGCAAAGAAGATAAAGGCATAGGTTTTGACAAGGGTTGAAGTTAAACCGATGAAAGCGGCGATAACTTGCCACCATGCGGTGTTTGCTTCGATGCCTAGGGCAGCGCTAATTTTGTCAATGGGGAAAGGTAATTCCCATCCACCGAGATAAAGGATTGATGCAAGTAAACCTGCTAGCAATAGGTTGGCATAGGAACCACCATAGAAAAAGGCGAATCTGATCCCTGAATATTCAGTTTGATAACCAGCAACAAGTTCTTCTTCTGCTTCTGGTAAGTCAAAGGGTAGGCGCTCACATTCCGCCAAAGCCGCAATGATAAAGATGACAAACCCAATTGGTTGCCGCCAAATATTCCATGACAGAATTCCGTATTCGGCTTGCTGATTAACGATATCAATGGTGCTGAGTCCATTGGTCATTAAGGCGATCGCTAATACAGCTAGAGCCAGAGGAATTTCGTAACTGATTGACTGTGCGGCAGCCCGTAAACCACCAAGCAGTGAGTATTTGTTATTTGAAGAGTAACCTGCCATCAGCAAGCCAATTGGGGCTACGCTGGAAATGGCAATGATGAAGAATACGCCTGTGCCAATGTCAGAAATAATTAAGTTTTGACCAAAGGGAATGACTAGATAACATAAAAAGACGGAGATGAAAACTAAAGCGGGGCCAATCGTATAGAGCAAAGGATCGGCTTTAGCGGGGATTGTGCCTTGCTTAATTAACAGCTTGCCCACGTCTGCGAGGGGGATCAGCAATCCAAAAGGACCTGCATATTCGGGACCAATCCGTTGTTGGGCGGCGGCGGAGATTTTGCGCTCAAGCCATGTGCAGACGAGTGCGCCCACAGTTACACCTAAAACCATTACTGCCATTGGCAATAACATCCAAATTACTTTGGCGACATCGGCAGGTAAGCCCAGCCCTGTCAGGATTTCAATTAAAGATCTTTGTAAATCAATTCCACCGTACATTAGCGATCGACCTCACCCATAATAATGTCCACACTTCCTAAAATCGCCATGATGTCGGCGATCTTCATGCCCCGTACTAGTTCGGGCAAGATTTGCAAATTAATAAATCCAGGTGGACGAATCTTGAAACGCCAAGGGAAGACGCTATCTTCACCAATAATATAGACACCGAGTTCACCCTTAGGCGCTTCAACACGAACATAATGCTCGCCTGAGGCAACTTTGAAGGTAGGAGATGGCTTTTTGCTGATGAACTGATAATCTAGGGAGTTCCATTCACTCTTAGGTCCTGCGAGAACTCGTTGAGCTTCGAGGTTTTCGTAAGATCCGCCGGGAATCTGCTTCAGACATTGCAGCACCATCTTTGTGGACTCACGCATTTCTCGAACTCGCACGAGGTAACGGGCTAGACAGTCGCCGCCAGTTTCCCACTGCACGTTCCAGTCGAGTTCGTCGTAGAGTTCATAATGATCGACTTTGCGTAAATCTAGCTTTACACCTGAACCGCGTAACATGGGTCCTGATAGGCCCCAACTGATGGCTTCGTCACGGGTGATTGTGCCTAATCCTTCGACCCGTTTGCGGAAAATGGGGTTATTGGTGATTAATTTTTCGTATTCGTCAATGACAGGGAGGAAGTAGTTGCAAAAGTCTTCGCATTTTTCATTCCAGCCGTAGGGTAGGTCGGCGGCAACTCCCCCAATACGGAAATAGTTGTGCATCATCCGCATCCCTGTTGCTGCCTCGAACAGGTCATAGATCATTTCCCGTTCGCGGAAAACGTAGAAAAATGGGGTTTGTGCGCCGATGTCTGCAACGAATGTGCCGAGCCACAGGAGGTGAGAGGCGATGCGGCTCAGTTCTAGCATGATCATGCGGATGTAGCTGGCGCGTCTTGGCACTGGCACATTGGCTAGCTTTTCAGGGGCATTGACGGTGATTGCCTCGGTAAACATGGTTGCGAGGTAATCCCATCGGGTCACGTAGGGGAGATATTGAATAATCGTGCGACTTTCGGCGATTTTTTCCATCGAGCGATGCAAGTACCCTAGTACTGGTTCGCAATCGACTACGTTTTCGCCATCGAGCGTGACGATAAGTCTAAGTACGCCGTGCATGGATGGGTGGTGAGGTCCCATATTTATGACCATGCGTTCGGCTTTGGTTTCAATCATCACCATGATTTGCGATCGCCTCTTTACTCTGTAAACTGTTGCTCTGGTTATTAGTGCTAGTTTTAATTAATGTGGGTTGCGCTAAGCGCTAGACACATTAAATCTTTGTTATTTTAAGTCACTGCTTGAGCGATTGCTTTAGCAAATGACTCTATTGGTTATGTTGTTTAAGTAGATATACCTTGATGGTTCTCAGTATATCGCCATGTTGGGGCGGGAATATGTGTTAGAAACTAGCAAATCGGTAATTTTAGCAATATATTATTTTATGATGATTATAGATTTAAATCTAGTACTATGCCATAAATCATTGACTAATTACTATGACAATTTGTGCACGCTTATCATCCATACGGTTGTTAATTAGGTTGCGAAAATCAATTTAATAGTGCAAAAAATACACCAAACTTAAGACTTTTATCGAGAGATAAATTACGTTGAAAGTAACCCAATTTAGTTACTAAATATTCATGGCAGGAATAAAACGACGTATTGCTCCCGATCCTAGATCAAGTTTGATTGATAAACATTTGCCAAATACGACTCAAGTTCAACGATTGCTAAGAAGGGAAGGGAGGGCGCATATTTTTAGCGATCGCGAAACCTTAGAAAAAGTTATTCAGGCTATCATCTTAGATGGAGAACGCACTGGCATTGATGATGAAACCAGCAATTCTCATTATGAACGAAGGCTAGTCAAACCGTTGATATAGGGATATTGTAAATAACATGATGATTGATTTAGGGGAAGAGCTTTGAAAGCACAAGGCTCATTCGACAGAATTGTAGAAATTTTCCGACAACAACTAGAATCATTGCCAGACAAGCGGACAGGCAAAAATAGTCGCTATGGCATGGAAGATGCAGCCATGAGTGCATTCAGTGTATTTTTCACTCAAAGTCCATCATTCTTGTCTTACCAGCGGACAATGGAGCAGACAAAAGGGCGAAGCAACGCCCAAAGTTTATTTGGGGTGCATAAAATACCAACGGATAACCATATCCGAGACTTGCTAGACCCAGTGCAACCTAAAGAAATGTTTCCAGTGTTCGAGACAATCTTGGAGACGATAGAGCAAAAGGGGAAACTGCAAGGATTTCGAGGATTCGCCAACAATCTATTAATGGCGCTAGATGGGACAGAGTACTTTAGTTCAAAACAAATACACTGTCACCATTGTTCGAGTAGGAAAATGAAATCAGGAGAAATTCATTATTTTCATAGCGTAGTTACGCCAGTTATCGTCAGTCCACATCAATCGCAAGTGATTCCCCTAGTACCAGAATTTATTGTGCCGCAGGATGGAAATGACAAGCAAGACTGTGAGAATACAGCCGCCAAAAGATGGTTGTTACAACATGGCAGTAAGTACAGTGCATTCAAGGTAACTGTTTTGGGTGATGACCTTTATTCTCGCCAACCCCTCTGCCAAATGCTATTAGAGCAACAGTTCAACTTCATCTTAGTCTGCCGCCCCGAATCTCACCCCACTATCTATGAGCATATAGAAGGGATTGCTTTGCCAACGGTGGTTGTCAATAAGTGGACAGGGAAAGTTCAAGAGACCTATACCTACCAATATGTCAATGGGCTACCTATCAAAGATGGTGACGATGCTTTGCTGGTTAACTGGTGTGAACTAACTGTGACTAGACCTGATGGCAAGGTAGTTTACAAAAACTCTTTTGCCACCAATCACCTGATTACTGAGCAAACAGTGGTGGAAATCGTGCTGGCTGGTCGTACTCGTTGGAAAGTGGAAAATGAGAATAACAATACTCTCAAAACTAAGGGCTACAACCTAGAACACAACTTTGGACATGGCAAGGAGCATCTTGCTTCATTCCTAGCCACCCTCAATATTTTGTCCCTACTATTTCACACGTTATTGGAATTGGTCGATGACAAGTACCAGTTATTGCGCTCTCATTTGCCAACCCGCAAAACCTTTTTTAACGATTTACGCGCCTTGACTCGATATCTTGTTTTTGATAGTTGGGATCATCTTTTGACTTTTATGATTCAAGGTTTGGAGTTAGATCTCCCTCCCAACAGTAGTTAATTTTTCATAATGAGAATTGCTGTGATGAAACCGATGACTATGAGAGGTATGGACTATATTTTGCCGAGCCAATTGGTTGCATAATTAGATTAGATGGCAGCGAAACACCTCTTTATTATGGTGAGATCAAAGTCCTAAAAGCTACAGGTGAGTATCATGCAATCCCTCGCACCAGCCCTCGAAAAACTGGCTAAAACTTGGAAATTTATCGAACTTTGGGTTGATCCCATACCCTTTCCACCAAAAGTTTTGATGCTTGTGGTTGATCATGATGGCAAATGTAATGTTTTCAATCCTGCCGCAGATTACAACCTGGTGGTCTCTCACTCGAATTATCAAGCCGCCCAAGAATGGTTTCTGGAAGATGAATATGAACGGGTCAAGGGGAAGCTTTTGGCTGAAGAAATTATGTGAGACTGGGCGATCGCTGATCTGATGATTTTTGCTAGAGCATTTCCTTAGAATAGATCTCAAAGTTGCTTTGCGGAGTGAAGATGATGACCGCTTATACAATCAATCTCGATCCGATTGTGAAACTGACCAGAGAGCAGTTTTACGATCTATGTGCGGCAAACCCTGAACTTAAACTAGAGCGCAATGCAAATGGAGAACTCGTAATTATGTCCCCCACTGGCGGTGAAACTAGCGCTTGGAATTCTGATCTAAATACTGATCTAAGTATCTGGAATCGTCAGGAGCGACTTGGTAAGGTTTTCGATTCTTCTGGGGGATTTTCTTTGCCTAGAGGTAGCGATCGCTCACCAGATGCAGCATGGATACCCATTGAAAAATGGAATGCTCTTAGTCCTGAACAACGCAAGAAGTTTTTGCCACTATGTCCAGATTTTGTGATTGAGCTTTTGTCGCCAACGGATTCATGGATTAAAGGTTTGGCAAAGATGCAGGAATATCAAGATAATGGTTGTCGTCTAGGTTGGTTGATCGATCCTGAAAGTAAGCGTGTAGCGATTTATCGGTTAGGTCAACCTGTAGAAATTCTCGAAACACCTGTAAGTTTGTCTGGGGAAGATGTGTTATCAGGATTTGTGCTGAATTTAGAAAATATTTGGTCATCTTGATAAAGCTGCATAGCAAGTCAAAACCCAAATAAGTGAAGGCGGCACTTCGTGCCGCCTTCACTTATTTGGGTTTTATGTCCTAAGCAAATCTTTAGATTGCTATAGCAATCTAATCCAACTGGTAATCATTGAAAAAAGCAATAGGGGCAGATCGTCAAAGGATATAGAATAAACCTAGTCAAAACCACAGCAAGGAGTTTCAAGAAAATATGCAGCCAATCATTTTTCCGGGTTCAGCAGTGCGGGTTGTAAATGAGGGTGACACCTATTACGGATTTCAAGGTCAAGTACAGCGTGTGACTGATGGTCGAGTTGCCGTGATTTTTGGTGGTGGTAACTGGGAAAAGATTGTGTCATTTCGCACTAATGAGTTAGAACTGATCGATACGACTGTTAGTTCTAAAGCTAAGAAAAAATAATATAAGAAATGCTTGAAAGTACGGCAAAGCTGCTCTTTCAAGCATTTCTCTCGGTTTCAAGTCAGCGCAGAGCGCTGTGTCTATAGATATAGGACAGATGGTACGAGGATTAATCCCTCCTCATCGCTAGATAATTAAAATCTAAAAAACTTACTTTTAGATTTGTATGAGATCCACAATTAAGCGTATGCTCAATTGTGGATTTGATATTGAGCAAGGATATTGTGCGGTTGCTGTGACAAATTCACCAACTCCAGATAAATCAATCAGTAAACCTTCGGGTAATTCGCAACAAGCGGATCATCCTCTGTTGACTTTGCTCGTGCGCGGTGCAGTTTTAGGTGTAGGTGCGATCGCAGGAATTGTCACTGGATTAGCGATCGCCTTTCTGCGCCCAGATTTAGTATGGCAACCCTCATTTAACTTTTTAAACTATAAGAAGCAGCAATTTACGCTCTCATCAGAGGCTTTGTTTGATGTAGATAAGGCAAGCATCCGTCCCGAAAGTTTTCGTTTGCTCGATGAGGTGGCGGCGCAATTACCCCTAGACAAAGGCAAGCGAGTGAGAATTAATGGACATGTGGATGCGGCTACGGGGAATGCTCTAACTTTGTCCTATTTGCGGGCTTCGGCGGTTAGAGATTATTTGGCTAGACTGCGTGGTGAGCAAAACTACTATTGGATGGTGATCGGTTATGGGACAACCCGTCCTCTGGCTAGTAGTGCTGGTGAAGGCAACAGCAAAAGTAATCGCCGCATCGAGATTTTTGTAGATGACTAGATATGCAGATCACTTTTCTCGGTACTAGTTCGGGGGTTCCCACTCGCGGACGCAATGTCTCTAGTGTGGCAGTGCGTTTACCTCAACGTGCTGAGGTATGGTTGCTCGACTGCGGCGAGGCAACTCAACACCAGTTACTCAGAAGTGATGTGAAAATTAGCCAAATCACCAAAATTTTCATCACGCATATGCATGGTGATCACATTTTTGGTTTACCGGGACTATTAGCTAGTTGTGGTATGGCAGGCAATGTCAGCCATATTGATATTTATGGTCCTTCGGGTTTGGGGGAATATCTCGACGCTTGTTTACGCTATAGCGAGACAAGACTATCCTATTCGATCAAAGTACATCGAGTGAAGACTGGTATAGTCTGCGAAGATTCAGAATTCTATATGATGGCAGCCCCTCTCAAACATAAGGTAACAGCCCATGGTTATCGTTTAGTAGAACGAGATCGCGCAGGTAAGTTTGATGTCGATAAGGCGATCGCCATGAATATTCCCGCAGGTCCAATTTTTGGTGAATTGAAACAGGGCAAGATTGTTACCCTACCTGATGGACGCAAAATCGATGGTAAGGAATTCTGCGGTGCTCCTCAGATTGGACGGAAGATTGCCTATTGCACGGATACGATCTTTTGTGATAGTTCGGTGGAGTTAGCGCAAAATGCTGATGTTCTAATTCATGAGACTACTTTCGCTCATCAAGATTCCGATATGGCTTTTCAGCGTTTGCACTCCACTAGTACGATGGCAGCCCAAGTGGCACTTTTGGCGAATGTAAAGCAATTAATCATGACCCATTTCAGTCCACGCTATGCCCCCGGCAATGCAATTCTATTGGAAGATCTGGTAAATGAGGCAAGGATGATTTTTGCAAATACAATTCCTGCCCATGATTTTATGACCTACGAAATTATGCCTTCGCAGTCTTGAATTCCAAAAGTGCCACGCAAAGCGTGGCACTTTTGGATTACTTCCCAACAACAAAGCTAGATTTGAGATTTTGGGTGTACTTTGCACCACTTTTCGTGGTTTGAGCGATCACAATCTCATAGGTAGCCTCATTATCAGCACGTAGCCAAGGTGAGCAATAACGCCCCACAGGTAAGGTGTAGATATGGTCATTGACGATCGCGCCTTCACTGGGAGTCATTTTGGGTGGAATTTTGAAGGTGACGGTGCGACGCTTGACATAATCGCTAGCCACTACGCCCGTTGCTGATTGCTTACTCAGACATTGCACCTCGATTTGAGTATCTTTGAGCAGTTCTCGCACCTTACCGCGATCGCTCAGGACAAGCTGATTTTCTGTCCCCACACCTGAAATACTCTGCAATTGAAAAGAACTCACGCGATCGGGATTGAAGCCCCCTATGATCTTGACCACTTGCAGATTCTCCACATTGTTAGCAGGAAGCACTTGATATTCCAATGTTCCTGGTAACTGATATTGAATTTCAGCATTTTCATTGCGGATATTAACTGTGCCACCGATTTCCACGCGATCAACCCCTAAGGCTGTCGGTGATTCGGGAGCCGCCCACTCAAATCGATAAAATAAACGGGCGGTATCTTTGAGATAGGTATATGTATCAGCAACATCGGAGCTAGGACGGAGTAAACGCGATAACCCACTCCTTTCTACCCAAATATTTTTGATGAGGTTAACTTTTTTGCCCAAAGCGGCGGCGAGTGGTGCGCGATCGCTAGTAATTTCCACAGGAATATCTAAACGAGGAACCAGCGTTACCTTGCCATAGCTACCAGTTTCGCCATTACGTCCATTGCTGCTGGGTTCACCATCCCGTCCATTTTGACAGGAATAGTAGTCTGAACGCGAAACTCCCTTATTGGTGCGTCGATATAGCCAGTCATCTTTACGATATTCAGAAGACTTAGAAAATAAACTATCAAAATCGATCTCAAATCCATCACTGGAACGTCCGCATAAACGCGTTTCACTGGAATAATATTGCCACGCTGCCTTGGGATCACTGTAGGGTCTGCGCTCGATCTGCACATTGCAATACTTAACGCGCCATTCTGCTTCTCGACATTCACATCCCTTACCACTGACAGCTCCTCGCCCATTTCTGCCCCCCTTGCCGCCAGCATTACGAATTTCGAGTTGTTTAAGGTTGGCAATATCTGTATAAAAAATGGTGACATTGCCGCCATTACCGCCACGTCCGCCATTACCGCCATTGCCACCACGCCCACCCAACGCTCCGATCAGAGAATTGGCAGGGCGATAGGGCTGCTCACAACTACTAGCCGATCGCCCTGCGGTTCCATCTTCGCCATCTTCGCCGATTGTCCCCGTGAGGTCATAGGCAGCAGGTTTACCATCACCAACAACTTTAAGATCTTGCCCATCACGACCACTCCGACCATCACGACCACGATCACCATCCTGTCCTGTCACCCCAAAGGTGTTTTGGGCGATCGCCGTAAAACTCATAAGTTGCCATGTCAGGATTGCAATTGGTACAGCTTGAATCAGCGATCGTGTGTTTAGCATATGCAAAGCCTATAAAATCTATAAGAAATCAGTTAAAGCTAAAAAACAATTTTTTTGGTGCGCCACACCAAAAAATAGCAGAATTAGGATTGTTTGTTGCTGTTGACAAGCATGGGGCAAACTGAGTTCCAATTATTACCTTAAACTAAGCAATTATGTCTGCAAATTTATGTCTATAAATCAGGGTCAACAGCTAGAAGTATATAGCAGTCAACATCCTCAGGAAGTCCTGCTCGTCAAATTAAAAATTGCTGACGAACTCGATGAAGTCATGGTTTTTAAGGGGTTTTCGAGTTCTTTAGTGCGATCGACTGCCTTTGATCCTGATGTCCCCGTAATTCCTGATCATGCTGAAATTATCACCATTGATCGCCTCACCGCGCCCTACAAACCAAATCATCCTAATTACATCCAACAAGGGATAACATGGGAAGAGTTTAAAGATTATTTGTGAGCAATGCTCCTCACCAAATGAACTTGAGAAATATGCTTGACGAAACAAGGGAATTTATTTATACGCGGCAGGTGAGAATTGCTTCGCTATTGCTCTATCAAAATGTCTTAGATCAAGCACCTTGGGAAGCCTACGAAAAACTGTTGAAGTCGCTAGCAAACTACGCTCTAGATGGTCATGAAAATAGTTCACGACAGCTTAGTTACCTCTTTGCCTATGGTCAGTGGTTTCGAGCGATCGCCGCGACAGGCTATAACTGGCGCGACTATGTGATTTTGCAAATCTTGACTTCTGAGAATCCGTTTAGCCAATTAGCTCAAGTTAAGGATTTCTCACAACTGCCGATGTCCTTAATTTCTGCGGTCAAGCATGATCTCAAAATCTTAGAAGAGATGAGTTTATGGGGTGGAGATAAACTGGTTGATTTTGTGAGTTCTGCGAGCAATAACCATGTGTCTTGGCAATTGTGTCCCAGTGATTTATCGAGACTTTCGGAATCTAAGCGATCGCTAATTCTCAAATTTCAAGCAACCGATGATTGGACGCAACTTTTACCTGAACTTGCCGATTATTACAAGCATTCAGGCACAGGTATATTCACCGATTATGAAGCTTTCCGTTGGCGCAAAGGTCATTTAGAGGGAATATCCTATCCTGATCTGGTGCTGTTATCAGATCTTGTTGGCTATGAGAACCAGCGTCAGGTACTTTACAAAAATACAGAAGCATTTCTAGTTGGTTATCATGCTCTCCATGTCCTGCTTTATGGCAGCCGTGGTACGGGCAAATCCTCTATGGTGAAGTCTCTGCTCTATGCCTATCGCGATCGCGGACTACGTCTAGTCGAGGTTGCCAAGGACGATCTCAAGGACTTACCAATCATTGCGGAAGTCCTGCGAAAAGTTCCTCAGAAGTTCATTATCTTTGTTGATGATTTATCCTTTGAAGAAGAAAGTGAGGACTATAAGGCGCTCAAGGTAGTTTTGGAGGGCAATCTATCGGCTCAGCCCCACAATCTATTGGTTTATGCCACTTCTAATCGCCGCCATCTATTGCGTGAATACTTTAGCGATCGCCCAACGCTCAAAACCTTGAGTAATAGTGAAGAGGTTAATCCTTGGGATACAGTTCAAGAAAAATTGTCCTTAAGCGATCGCTTTGGCTTGACCTTGACCTTCCTCAAAGCGGATCAAGAAATTTACCTCAAAATCGTACATCACCTCGCGAAACGAGCAGGCATTACATTACCAATTGAAGATCTTGATTTTCGTGCATTGCAATGGGCAACTCGCAATAATGGTCAATCAGGACGCACTGCCCAACAATTTATCGACTTTTTACAAGCAGATCTCGGAATTCAAAAATGAAGAAAGCGGGCTAAGCCCGCTTTCTTCATTTTTTAGCATAAGGCTCTTGCGGATAAAAAATGTCCCTCCAAAGTTATCTAGCTTCGACTTCGCTCAGCTAACGTTGGCTGAGCGGAGTCGAAGCCACAGGTACTTTAATTAATCGCAAGTCCCTAATTATGCTTTGGTTTTGAGAACAGCTTCACCGAGGGCTACCCACTGAGCTACATCTAGATCTTCGGCGCGTACCTGTGCGTTGATTCCCATTGCTTCTAAAATTTCAACTAAGCGATCTCGAGCGATTTCTGAGATGAGATTGTTGCGGAGCATCTTGCGTTTCGTGGCAAAACCAAGGGTAATCAAGCGCTCTAGAAATTTAGGATCACTGGCGGGTGTGATTGGTGGGCGCGGAATAATGCGAACAACTGCCGAATTGACCTTTGGTGGTGGATAGAATGCCGAGGCAGGGACATCACAAATAAATTGACAATCCGCAAGATATTGAATCCTGACACTGAGGGCATTGTAGGCTTTGTGTCCTGCTTTAGCGGCAAGGCGATCGCCGATTTCCTTTTGCACTAGCAAGACAATTTGCTCAAATTGCTGCACTGGTTCGGCGAGAGTTCCTAATAGCTTTTTGAGGATTTCCCCTGTGATGTTGTAGGGAATATTGGCAATGACTTTATTAGTTTGGGAAGGAAGGGGAATCTCCAGAATGCTACCTTCAATTAATTGAAAATTTGGCTGCTTCATGGTGTTACGAAGCTTTGCACAAAGATCGCGATCAATTTCTACTGCTGTCAGTGACTCCACAAAGGGCAGTAGCAAACGGGTAAGATTGCCCGTCCCTGGTCCAATTTCTAAAATGCGATCGCTTGGTTGTAATTGTCCCGCTCGCAAAATTTTGTTAAGTACCGCATCACTCCGCAACCAATGTTGTCCAAATTGTTTACGTGGGCGGATTTTGTTCGAGCTATCAATGGGTTTATCGAGATTGGTCATTGCGATCGCTAAATTAGGTGCTTTGCATCCACCAAATTCTTTAGTATTGTAGGCACTAAAATTTTTTGATTGGATGCTAGCTAATGTACTTAAGTTATTATCGCTAGATAATGATCGCTAGACCATGATCGCCAAATTATCATTGCCAAATTATTATTGCTAAGTTATTAGCGCTGAATGTGCAAAGACAATCTTCCTCGTTTATCATTCGTCACGCTAGTTCTAGGGATGTTGGTCATGTGTCAGACATTTTGACCGAAAGCTTTTATCGGAGACACGATCACAAAGTCAATTTTTTGCTGCGCTATTTTACGGATTTAGTCTATCCACTGTTGCGCTATGGAATTATGCTCGATCTCAATAGTCGCTTTAGTGAGCAAACACCTTGCTATGCCTGTCTTGTCGCTACTCATACTGCCAACAAGTCCCAAGCGATCGCTTCATTAGAAATTTGTATGCGCTATGTACCAACAAAATCCTATCGCGGCTTTTGGCTCGGGCGCACCATGCAGCAATATCCCTATATTTTTAACTTAGCAGTGCATCCAAAATGGCGACGAAGGGGGGTGGCAAAGCAACTGCTCCGAGCCGCCGAGCAAACCGTAAAACAATGGGGGTTTTCGCGATTGTATATGCATGTGCTAGAGGATAATCATCCAGCGCGTAATCTGTATGATGAGATTGGTTATCGCATCCATGACCAAGAAGGTGCCTTCAATTATTGGCTACTGGGGCAGCCTAGAAGATTTTTATTACAGAAAAAAATTGGTGCTACTAAATAGGTAAGGATGGGCGGCGCTTCGCGCCGCCCATCCTTACGTTACGACACAACAAATCTATCTGATGTGCTTCGCGCCGCCTTTATTGGTAATCAAGTTACAATATAGCTGTGCTGAAATAATTTATCAGGAGTACATCTGTCAACTATGACCATCGCCACCGATATCCCTACCTCCCCAGATCTCCAACTTAGTCAAAGAGAACAAGAACAAAGCTATCAAATCGCCAAGGCGGCGGCGATCGCTGCTGACGATCGCAAGGGAGAGAATATCGTTTTGCTAGCGATCGGTGAAGTTTCTAGTTTGGCAGAGTATTTTGTCATTGCCTCAGGATTTTCTAAGGCACAGGTACGGGCGATCGCAGGTGCTACCGAAGAGGCGATCGAAGAAAAGTTTGGACGTAAGCCTAGACATATCGCAGGTGAACAGGATGGCACATGGATTTTGCTGGACTATGGTGATGTGATTGTCCATGCAATGATGGCTCAGGAACGTGAATATTATGACCTAGAGGCATTTTGGGGACATGCACCAAAGTTAGAAGTGGCTTTTCCTGTTGCAGAATAGCCAAATATAGTGCTTTTCAAGTAAGCGATTAATGGTGCTTTCTACGAGTAAGCCCAAGAGGATAGTGGGTGGAGCTAAGCTCCGCCCACTATCCTCTTGGGTAAATTGCTATAAAAATGTGATGCAAAGCATTGAATTTTATTAATTGGCATTGACAACCTCAACAAGCGATAATTGAGAAATATCGTTTACATTGGGATACATCAGAATTTATGAAGGTTGGCGATCGCGTTCGTGTAAAGACACAACTCAGTGTCTTTCATCATCCTGAACACAAGGGTAACTCCTTTGAGATTACAGGACTAGAAGGAGAAGTTGTGCGTATACATACAGAGTGGCATGGTCGTCCGATCAGCCCCAACTATCCCTATGAAGTGAGATTTACACCTAGATTTGTGACACATTTAAGTGATCATGAAATAGAATTAGTCAGCTAACTCAAACCTAACCACGATCTGTACTTTGTGCAGATCGTATTGCTATATAGCGATCTGCAAATGAGTGCATACTCCATTAAAAGGTTTATCTATGGAAGCAACTATTTTCAGTATTGTTTTCGCTCTTTTAAGTGGCACTTATATCTATCGCTCCTTTCGGATTATTGAAGAAGGGCAAATTGCACTGGTAGAGAGATTCGGTAAATATCAAAAAACGATGGAACCGGGGATTAACATCGTTCTCCCATTTCTCGATCGCGTTACTCTCATTAAAAGCGCCCGCGAACAGGTTTTAGAAATTTCACCACAACCCTGCACCACCTCCGATAGCGTCAGTGTCAGCGTCAGTGGAGTAATGTATTGGCAAATTACGGATCTCAAACAGGCGAGATACAATATTGAGAATGTGGATAAATCTCTCGTTGTTTCCCTTGCCACCCAAATCCAAACTCAGATTGGGCGATGCGATCTGGATAACATCATTGGTGGGCAAGAGCGGATTAACGACGAAATTTTAGAAGGCATATCTAGTGACACAAAGGACTGGGGCATTAAAGTTTTACGGGTCAGACTAGGCGAAATCACGATCCCGACCTCAGTACTGCAATCGATGGAAAAGCAAAAGGCTGCTGAAATCGAGAAAAAAGCCATGATCTCGCTGTCTGAAGGTGAAAAAACTTCCGAAATCAAAAAAGCGGAGGCGGAAGCTCTCTCCAATAAAGTCCTTGCCGAATCAGAGCGTCAGGTGCAGCTAGAACAGGCTGAGGCAATGGCTTTATCGATCGAGCGAATTGCTGAGGCGATCGCTAATCATACTCATGGCAGGGATGCAGTGCAATATTTATTAGCTCAGAAATATCTAGAAATGGGTCAGGCGATCGGTCAAAGTCCGAGTAGTAAAGTTTTGTTTATGGACCCCCATTCCATACCAGGGGCAATTCAATCTTTATTAGCGATGACTGATAACAAGATGGCTGAGGTGATCGCTAAGCAACCCTTTGGAGCCGTTAGCAACATTCCCCCAACCCTACGCAATTTGCCTGAATCTAAACCCCCGTTACCTGAAATTAAACCCTTTAATCCACCATCAGATAACGAGAAATTTACTCCACCTCCCCAAGAATAGGATTTGTAATCTGTCATCTATTCTTTTATATAGATAATTCAAATAAAAAATAGGGCTTCGACTCCGCTCAGCCATCTATAATACTTTGACTGAGCGGAGTCGAAGCCTCTTTTAACTTATTTAGAACTGCTATAACTTGTCACGAAAAGCCCACAGAATTCTTTACCAATGACTTGGGACAAAACGTTGTTGTTACGCTCTCTACAGTTCAATAATCCAAAAAAGAAGCGCACCCTTTGGGTGCGCTTCTTTTTTAAGGAATTAGCCCGCCACCACTACCGATGCCGAGCCTCTCTGCTACACCAGAAGTAAGCGGTAATAAAGTCACCACCATCCAAAACAAAGCCACAACTCCTAAAGCCTCGCGATCGCCATCTAGTTCTGACAATTCATTCAGCATTGGACGTTCGAGATCGCGCAAGAGAATTAAGACAATACCGCCCCAATAGAGCGCAAGGGGATTAATCACCGTGGCAATTACCAAGAAAATTAGCGTTAATACCGTTGTCCAACTAGCGATCCTCCGTCCATAAACGGATTGGACAATGCGACCACCATCCAACTGTCCCGCAGGCATCAAGTTTAGAGCCGTAATCGCGGAACCAAGCCAACCCAAAATTACTAGAGGATGAATTGAGATCAAATTATTATGGAGCGCATCACCGAGAAATAGCTTGGCAAGGGTTCCTGCTAATACCGAAGCTTGGAAAATCTGGCTAGGGATCTCAATACTACCCATACCGATCGCCGATAGATATAAACCTGCAATCAGTACGATTAAAGATAACAAGCCACTAGCAACTGCTGGGGCGATCGCAATATCGAATAGAGCCTGACGATTTGGCAGGGGTGAAAAAATGCGGCTAAATGCACCAAAGGAGCCTAATTGTGATGAAGGCAAGAGAAATGGCAAACTCAGCTTGACTTTATATTTATTTGCCATAAATCGCATTGCAAGTTCACGAATGCCTAAAATCGTGGCAACACCAAGGGCAAAGGGCAATCCTGCTAAATAGTCTTGAGCAGTCTGTGCGGCGGGAATACCAGCTACCTGTGCTCCTAAACTCAAGGCTGTATAAGCATTTGCAAAAATCAATACCGCAATCAAAATCCTTTGAGGAATTGTGTCATTATCAACGGCAATATCTCGATGTGGCAGCACAATCACCACAGGCTTGCGGTCTTGACCTTCTACCAAAAATAGATTGTATTTATTACCAAGACGATCGCGCAAAGATGTCGTTAAGCGATCGTGGACAACATCAGGCTCACCGCGCAAATTACCTTTAAAAATGGCTCCCTCTTGATAGGGAATCGTCTCGGTGAGGTAATAGGTTTCAATCCCAAAAATACCCTGTATCAGCTTCAGGTCTTCGGGAGGGAGCGCTTTAAACAGTCTTAGCTGTGTCTTCCCCTGAGACATGGCTACAGCAATGGGCGTATTTACAGGTTGAGTTGGGGATTGATTATTTGCCGAATCGCTCTGCAAATTAGCGCGATCGCTACTAGCTTCAAGATCCCGTTTTAGCTTTTGTTCGATCTCTGATCTCTCAGCAGTAGCCACCTTACGCAATTGGTTGCCGATCGCCACATAGGCGATCGTCGAACCGAGTAATAGAAACAATAGCGTTGTGAAATTAATAAAAACACCTGAGACAAACAAGCCAAAGTAAACTAACCAAGGCGACATCAAGGCTACGAATTGCAGCCAAGAAAGTAGTCCGAGTTTGCCAAATTTGCGCGATCGGATGTATCCCCAACCGATCAGGGCAAGGGTAAGGATAAATACGGCAATAGGAATAAATGGGGTTGATCTCATAAACATAAATTACAGGAATTTTTGAAAGCAATCCAAAATTCCTCACAATTTCTTGATGGTTTGGAGGTGTTGTGCTTATCCACTTTAGCGAGAAACCGTAATTTATAGAGATCTTAAACCATTTGTAATTTGGGTAGCTTTGGTTTCGCTCAGCCAATATTATATTTTATTCATATTCTCAACCCCGAATCCCTAACTTTAACCTCAGTTCGGGTTAAGCTGATAAGTTTTAAAAGCCCAAAAGTAAAAGCCTTGCGTAGCAAGGCTTTTACTTTTGGGCTAAGAGAGATGGTTTGCATAGCAGATCATCTCTTTTAGGGTTGAGAATATAAACCACTATATAGAATCAAGTTTTTCCCGCCAAAGTTTACGCTCTATGCAATGCCTTAAATTTAGCTGTCAGCAGTGATTTCTACCTTCTCCTGCTCGGTGATAAATTCAGGAACAGGTAAAACTAAGCGATCGCTACACATTGACCGCAACTTATCGACAAATATTGAAGTCTCCGCCAACAAAGTCATGTTCTCATAGGCAGATCGATAGGCTTCTGAATATTCTACATTTAGGATTGGTGGATAAACTTGAGTAGATGCAGTCGTTCCTGATGGCAAAGCAGCCAGACGGTCAGGATATCTTTGTGGCTTAGGTTGAGGCGTTGAAGCGATCGGAATACCTGCGACCTTGGAACGACGAGGAAATGGAATCGGCGAAGTAGTTTTTTCTGCTGGAGCAAAGGGAGTTATTTCGGTAATCGGTACTTCGCGAGAAGCAGTACGAGGCGGCGTATAGTAAATTCTATCTTCATAAATTACGGCTACATCACCACATACCAGTCGCTCAAACTCACGATTGTAGCGACAATTGGGTTCTCCCTTACGTTCCCATAGCTGCAAAATTTGGCTAACAGAAACAGCTTTATATCTTCCTTGAAACAGTGCTTCGATTACTGCTTGACGCACCCACTCAGGCTTGAACTTGTTCCATTCACGAGTTAAATCATTGATGGTATAGCCACCAAGATCGAAACTGTAATGTTGCAAGAGGGCGATCGCAATTTCCATTAGGGCGATGTTAGCTCAAATTATGTATCAGTATCTTACATTTAAAATCGAGAAATGTGAAGCTAGAAACCCAAAAAACAGGCTAGCCAAGGATATGACTAGCCCGTTAGTTGCATATTTAACTCGCAAGATTCGACACCTTACTGCAAGACGAGTTTGACGTTTGCATTGTTTAGACCAGGACGCTTCACTTCAGCTAGAGCCTTGTTCACTGCATACTTTTGATTGATCGAATTGATCAGTTCAGTCTGATTGTGCTTTTTCGCAACACCCCAGAGATCAGCAATTAGATCAAAAGATCCATCAGCATTGCGTGACCAACCTAGATCATAGTCACCTTCAAGAGTCGCTACAATGTCGGCACGGATGCGTTGGCTGTTATAGCCACGAACATCAGCTTCAGTATTAACGGTAATACCCAGATCGCGCAAAGACGACTTGAGGACTTCGGCATCAGTAATTTTTGTGCGAAGAGTGCTGAAATGAGACATAATAGTGTAGCTCCTGTAAATAATTGTGAACTCAACTGTTAACTCGGACGTGAAACATAAGAGTTTTGGTGGTTCTTACTCCTATGTTAGCTGCTAGCCTAAAGGTCTTTTAAGAAGACATTCTTTAGAATCTAGCCTTAACCCTACTGCCTGCAAAACAGTAGGATAAGCTTTTTAAAACTCCATACGCTGATATTCAGCGACAGAGGTGGCGGCGGGTCTTGCCCGCATCCTTGCCCAGTCACGCAGAGCAGCAACCTGCTCAGTCATTGTGCGTGAGAGGGGAGTTGTAGATTTCACAGCCGAAATGATATCTAGCTGTGTAAACTCCCGATCTTGGGCAAAAGCTTCATACATAGCGGCTATTACCGCTTGCTCGATCTCTGCCCCCGAAAAACCATCGCTTACTTTCGATAGCTGCTCAAGATCGAACCTTTCTAAATCTGGACGACGCTTCCGTAAATGAATTCGGAAGATATCTCTCCGTTCTTCGGAATTAGGTAAATCAACGAAGAATAACTCGTCAAAACGCCCCTTCCGAAGAAATTCCCCCGGTAACTTTTCGATACGATTGGCAGTTGCCATAACAAATACAGGTGATTTCTTTTCCTGCATCCATGTTAGGAACGTACCAAAGATTCGTGATGATGTACCACCATCGGAATCTGCCGAACCTGCACCACCAGCAAAGGCTTTATCTAGTTCATCAATAAATAGAATCATTGGTGAAATCGACTCGGCAACTTTGAGGGCATTGCGTAAATTTGCTTCTGACTTACCTACAGTAGAACCATCATAAACGCGACCCATATCAAGGCGAATAAGTGGTAGCGACCATAGTCGAGCCGTAGTCTTGGCAATTAAGGATTTTCCACAACCGGGGACACCGAGAATCAGCATTCCCTTCGGTTGAGGTAATCCATAGTTTCTGGCTCTTTGGCTAAAGGCATTCGATCGCTGTTGCAACCAGTGCTTTAACTCTTCTAGTCCCCCAACTGCATCTAAATCTTCTTCATCTTCGATATATTCGAGAATGCCATTGCGCCGAATTAGTTGTTGCTTTTCGGAAAGGACGATATCAACTTCTTCTTCAGTAAGCCGACCACTGGTGACTTGGGCTTTCCGATAGACCTTTTCAGCTTCATCTTGAGTAAGACCTAGGGCTGCCCTGACTAGCTTTTCGCGAGTTTCTGAAGATATCTTCTTAGTGCGGACTTGTCCAAGCTGTTGGTCGAGGACTTCTTCGATCGCTTTAATATCTGGCAGAGGAAAATCAAGTACAACGATGTCTTTCTCTAGTTCAACAGGGATTACTTGAATGGGCGACATCAAAATGATTGTTTTTTGAGTGCCCTTAAAGTTAGCCACTGCATCCCGTAAGAATCTAACAGCTACGGGATGATCAAAGAAAGGATGTGCGTCTTTAAAGATGTAAATAGCAGGATCTTTTTGATCGGCACGGATAACCCATTGCAAAGCTGCTTGGATTGACTCGGTGTTGTGTTGGGCTGCTGCTGTCGCTTGACCATGCTCAACAATGCCACGAGTCGAAGTCCATACAAAGACGCGACGTACAGGTTTGAGTTGAGAGATGGTAGCGATTGCCCGTTCTGCTCTTTCTTCCTCTGGGGTGTTGAGGTAGATCAAGGGATATTGGGCTTGAATTAAAATGCTAAGTTGTTCTTGCATATAGTAATACAGAGGTTTACGCCTCCATCCTCACCTTGTCTACAGATAAAATTAATGGTCTAGAGTCTAGAAATTCAGTTAATGGATACTAGTTCTTCGCCTGCGCTATCAGCCTTGCCAACAGTTACAGGTAAAGTCTGAGTACGATTGCCCCCGATGGCTAGCAAGTCACCATTACGGATTACGACTGTCTGAGAACAGCTTGGACAGTTATAAGTTTGATGAGTATGCCCGATACCTGAAGACTCCACAATGTCAGCGTGGGATAGGTAAAAGCTAATTGCCTTTTCTGCCAAGTCTGACATCGAATCACCATCAATAGCAGAGCGAATCTTAAGCTGCTGATGTAGTCGTTCGGGGAGATAAAAAGTTACCTTTTGCTTGTCTTGCATAGTGGTTAAGAACAGTGAATACCCGGGTATGCAACTAAGGTACAGGGAGAATCTGATGCTGTCAAGGAGTCATACCATCATGACAGCAATAACTTAATATTTTGTTACAATAGATCTATAGCAAAGCAAGTTTTGCTCAGGACATAAAACCAGAAGATGAGTTGCGGGGCAAAACCCCGCAACTCATCTTCTGGTTTTGGTTTGTACTCGCTAACTCTTTTTTCTATATAGCATTGCAATTGTTAAAAGAATGAGATTGGGAACAAAATTACTGCTATTTTGTCCTGATGTTTAGTACAGTGCATCCTTGAAGTAAAGCCTGAAAGTACAGCAAGTACCAAATTAGTGCATTTAAGTTAATGTAACTAGACCTCAATGGAGTCAAGTATGGACATTTATAAGAATTGCCAAGTGAATATGGCTAATCTAGGCTGGGGAGCCTTGGCAGGAATTGCCGTAACATTGGCGATCGCTGCTCCTAGTTTTGCTCAAAGTGCGATCACGCTAGATCGCAATTTTCGACCAGATCCTGAAAAGTTGCTAGGAAATGGAGGGGGGAATGTTAGTCTTGCGAGTCTTGCGGGAATTGCGGATAATTGTCGTGGTTTCGCAAATGCTGAACCAAATCACACGATTACTTTGAACGAAAATTTTCCTTTGCTAGATCTATTGGTTTATACCAATAATGTTAATGATGACCCAACCATGTTAGTAAAAGGACCTAATGGCATTGTGATTTGTGCCGATGATGAGTCAGGTGGGCGTTATCCACAAGCCAATCGACGTTTACCTAAAGGTACTTATCAAGTTTGGGTTGGCTCTAAAAATATCAATCAATCTTTTAGTTATATGTTGTCTTTGAGTGAAATAGTTCAAAAATGAAATTCTTGAAACAGCCAATTACTTTACTAGGAGTTGCTTTAGTCCCGATTTTGTTATCTGTCGCTCCAGCCATGAGCCAAGAAACACTTAAGCCACTCTCACCCAGATTTACTCCCGATCCTCAAGTTTATTATGGTAAGGCAGGGGGAGATGTGCCTTTGCAAGCGATCGCTACCAGTAAAGCTAATGGTTCATGTCAAGGATTAGCTGATCAATCTCCCAACCACACTTTAACAATCTTGAAAAATTTTGGTTTTTTAAGCTTGAGTGTATCGGGTGATCGCAACTTGTCTTTATTGGTCAAAGGACCTGATGGGATTTATTGTCGCAGTGGTAAGAGTCCTGAATTGTCAGGTGCTTGGGTATCGGGACAATATGAAATTTGGGTTGGCACGACAAATGGCGATCGCGCAAATTATCAATTATCGGTTAGCGAAACTAGTCCATAAAAAAAGCCTCGCAATGCGAGGCTTTTTTTATGGACTAGTTTCGTGCATTATAGCTGTCGCCATTTCAAATAGTGTAAGGCGGCGCTTCGCGCCGCCTTACACTACCTATCATGACTTGGAGATATTCCAATAGGGAAGCTGTTGGTTGGGTTCAATTTTGACTCCATCGACTCCTTTTTGAGCAAAGGCATATTCTTTGTTTTGCCACAGAGGAATGAATGGCACATCTTGAGCTAACAGGTCTTGAATTTGTTGCAACATTTGCGATCGCTTCGCTGCATCACGCTCTTTACGCTGATTAGCGATTAACTCATTCATTTTTGGACTGTTATAAAACGAGCCTTGGAACTGGCTACCACCTTTTTTACAGCGCTCGCCTTCCGCCTCTTCACAGTCTAGGAATGGCTTGATGTAGTTATCAGGATCGAGAATATCGGGAGTCCAATCTAGTAAGTAACTGGGATATACACCTTTGTCAATGAACGCATATCCAACTGTATTTTCCACCCGTTCAGTCTTAACTTGCAGAATTTTACCTACATTTTTCTGAATGGAGGCGCGGAGAGTACTTGCCACAAGGTCTCCATTACCACCATATTTCGGCGAATACCAGATCGTAACTTGAGCGGGTTTATCGTCGGAATATCCTGCGTCTTGGAGTAGTTGTCTTGCGAGCTTGCCGTTGCCTTCGCCGCCATATTTTTCAAATACAGGCTTAGAGTCCGCAAAAGCACTAGGAATTAAACTATAGAGTGGGGCGCGTTGATTAAAAAATATGCGTGATCCTAGTAATGGGCGATCAATCGCCGCAGCAAGGGCTTGACGCACACGCACATCATTGAGAGGTGATTGCTGCGTATTCAAAACCATATAGAGAATCGTTGCCCCCTGTCCTGAAGCGATCGTCCAGCCATTCTGCTTGGCGTTAAGTTCAACATTCTTGACTTGCGTAGGCGTGAGTGTCTGAAAAGCAACATCCACAGCTCCTGTTTTAAAAGCATTGAGCAAGTTGGCATTAGATGAGAAAAACTGGATATCAATGCCCTTGTTAATCGGCTTTTTGCCCCAGTAGTCAGGGAAAGCATCAAGGCGTAAATAACTACCTTCTACAAACTGGGTGACTTGATAGGGACCCGTACCTACTAATTTATCGGGCAGGAATAACAGCGCACCTGTCTTTTCATCCTTAATATGTTTGTAGACCTGAGGTGAAATGGCGGCTGCACCTGTAAAGGCTAAAAACTTAGGGAAAAATTGTAAAGGTTGTTTGAGTTTGAAAATTAGCTCGGTGTCATTAGGAGCAGAAATTGATTCGATTACATCGCCCAAAATATAGGCTGGTGTCCCCTTGGAGTTGATGAAGCGTTCCAAGGCAAATTTCATCGTATAGGCATTAAAGTTAGTGCGATCGTGAAATTTGATGCCTGTCCGTACTGGTACGGTGTAAGTTAAGCCATCATCGCTAACTTTGGGCATATCTGTCGCTAATTGCGGTACAACCTCATTGGAGCCTTCTTTGTAGGTGTAAAGGCGTTCGAGAGTATTGTAAAAGACATTGCTGATAAAAAATTCATTAGCATCGGCAGGATCAAGGGTACGGATTTTGCTGGTTGTACCTAAAACGATGCGCTCCTCTGTGCGATCGGTTATGCCAAATTTATTTGCATTAATAGCTTTACCATTAGTGCAGCCCCAAAGAGCAGTTAATAACAATAGAGCGATCGCAAACCAAGCCAAAAAGCGACGCAGCAAATATCTCATTGATCTCTTGATTGATTTATTAGCCGAAAACATAACTGTTTTTAATACTGCTCAATCTTCTCACAATGTCGTAATTATGTAACAAGGTAAGCGATCGCCCGATTGCGTCCCTGCTCCTTAGCCACATACAAAGATTGATCAGCGAAGGCAATCAGAGTTTCTACACTTTTTTCTACTGTGGGAATCAGGCTAACAATTCCCATGCTCAGGGTGACGTAGTTATGAACATCTGAACTTTGGTGAGCAATAGCAAGATTGGCGATCGCTGTTTGGATTTCAGCAGCAATTTTTAGCGCTCCTTCCTTATCTGTATTACAAAGAACCACTACAAACTCTTCACCACCATACCTTGCCGTTAAATCTGTAGAACGTTTGGGAACTTGGGCGATCGCTTTGGCAACTCGAATTAAGCAATCATCACCACCTTGATGTCCGTAACTATCGTTATAACGCTTGAAATAGTCGATATCAATCAGGATTAGTGCCAGAGGATTTTGTTCTCTTTGATGACGTTGCCATTCGCGATTGAGATGGCTATCAAAGCATCGGCGATTAGCAATTTGCGTTAACCCATCTAAGTTAGCCATTAACTCTAACTTGCGATTTGCTTCCTGCAAAATCAGTTCAGTTTGCTTACGTTTAGCGATTTCATCTTGTAATTGTTTCTTCTGTCTCTGAATCGTTAGGTGAGTTTCTAGGCGAGCAACAACTTCTTCAAGTTGAAATGGTTTCGTAATGTAGTCAACACCACCAACTTGAAAGGCTTTTAATTTATCAAAGGTTTCATCTAATGCGCTAATGAAAAGAATCGGAATATCACAGAGATCGGGATCAGCCTTAAAACCTTGACAAACTTGATAACCATCCATCTCAGGCATTTGGATATCAAGTAGCACGATATCAGGAAGTTTGACTCTTGCACTTTTGAGCGCTCTACTTCCACTAATGGCACTACGAACCGTATAACCAAGATTAGAAAGTAATTCAGTTAATAGCTTTAAATTTTCTGGCAAATCATCTATTAAAAGAATATTGCCTTTAGTTTCTAATGAAGAGTTTGAATTCACAAAAGACTTATTGAGATAACTTAATGAGTAGCTCAGCTTCTGTAAGGGTTATATCGCAAGCAATACAACGATTTTAGGTTTAAATTTCACCTAAGCTGAACTACTTAAATATTATTACAAATTATCTGTGATAGATTGCCTATGCCAAGCTACTGATCAATTCGAGCATTTCATCAAATTGAAACTGGTGAGCATATCTTTCTAGAGCTTTGACGATCGCGGCTTCTTGATCAGGTATTTCTCTAAGTAATTGAGTAACTCGATTACTATCACCCTCTAGGGCAACTTCGTGTATTTGCGATCGCCATTCGTCGGACATCACCGATAAATCTAAGGGTGTTGCCGAATCAAACGCAGTGTCTACTTGGTCATTAGCAGAATCAGAATAGGTATATTTCACCCCTAGATGTTTTGTTAAGGCGGCAAAAATTGCCCGCTCTTTAAAAGGTTTACGCATAAAATCATCACACCCTGCCGATAAAATAATCGCTCTTTCCTGTTCTAAGACACTAGCCGTTAGCGCAATGATCGCGGTCGCATTGCCTTGAGTTGTGGATTTGATGTACTTAGTTGCCTCATAACCATCCATTACAGGCATCCGCATATCCATCCAAATTAAATGGGGTTGCCATGTTTCCCACATGACGATCGCTTCTTGCCCATTACTTGATTCTTTAATGTCAAACCCAAGCGGAGCAAGCAATCTCACTAATAATTGACGATTAATTGGCTTATCATCTACTACTAAAATCCTGTAGTCAGGTTGATTGGGAGCAAGGGCAACGACTTGGCGCTTGTCAAAGGTTTCACCGATTATTTCGTTACCTAGCTGAGTTTGAATTGAGAAATTAAAAGTAGTGCCTTTACCAAGTTTACTCATAACGGTAATATCTCCTCCCATTAACCGCACAAACTGGCGACTAATCGCTAAGCCTAAGCCTGTACCTTCTTGAGATTCTCGACCAGATTTGGTTTGGCTAAAAACTTCAAATAATTTATCTAACTCTTCAGGAGCAATTCCCACGCCTGTATCGCTCACCTGAAAATTCAAAGTATAGTCTTGAGATTCTGAACTTTCCAGAGCGCTTATACTCATTACCACTTCACCTTGACGGGTAAATTTGATGGCATTACCTAACAAATTTAGTAAAACTTGGCGGAGCTTCACGCCATCAGTGTGAATGTAGCGCGGTAAATTATCACCTCGATCTAAAATTAGCTCCAAGCCAGCGTTCACTGCCCTAAGATGGAGCATATTTTCTAAATCATCCAGCAATTGATATAAATCAATATCTTGGGGATTGAGCGTGATTTTCCCTGCTTCGATTTTAGAAAAATCAAGCACATTATTAATTAGTGTCAATAAATATTCGCCGCTACGATGAATGATATTGATGTTTTCGTACTGCTCTGGCGATAGGTTTTTCGTGCGGAGCATTACCTGAGAAAAGCCAATAATTGCATTGAGTGGCGATCGCAATTCATGACTCATATTCGCGATAAACGCACTTTTTGCCTTGTTCGCAACTTCCGCTTTATCCTTGGCAACTGCTAGCTCATTGGTGCGTTCCTGAACGCGATTTTCTAGGGTTTCAAAAGAGGTCTTTAACTGCCCAGCCATCTGATTAAACGAACCTGCCAGAGCTTCCAGTTCTGCACAGCCATTTACTTCTACAAACTGCTCCATTTCCCCATTGGCGATTGCTTTAGCAGACTTGTTCAGATCACGAACAAAGCGCGACATGAGTCGAGCAATAAAAAAACTCATGCTGAGCGCTAAACTCAAAGCCGCGATCGATAGCAAAATCGTATCGCGAGAATTGATGTTAATCTGCTCCATGAAATCAGCTTCACGTATGACTACAGCCGCCAGCCAATTCAGCCCGTATTCATCTTTAATTGGTGAGACTGCGAGAAAATACCTTTCGCCATTTAGCTGAAAATCTAAGCGCGTAGCTTGCTGAATCTTTGCGAAATCACCAAACTGCGATCGCAAAGATTGCACACTTTGAGTTAGGACAGGTTTACTATCCAGAGCCTTGATTTGATTTTTGTTAATGGCTTGATTGTCTAGGGATGTGGCTATTAACTCCCCAGATGGCTCAAGTATAAATACCAAGCCTGATTTACCAACCTGTAGAGTTTGCAAAAATTCACGAATTGGCTCTTTAGATTGATTCGCTAAATGCGGAGCCTTTAAGTAACCCTGAAAGCGCTCCTTAACCCTAAAATTTATTTCCTGTTGAAGTTGTTCTGAAATATCGTTAACTGCCTTCTGCCCATTGCGAAAGGACAAATAACCAACTGCTCCCATCGCTCCAATAAGTAGTATTGCAAAGGGCGCGATTAGGAATAACCTCATCGAAATCAGGGGATGTTTGGGTGGCTTGGCAGGGCGAGGTTTATACATAAGCTGCTAAAGTTTGGACATCAATAGCGAAAGGTAGGAATAGTTTTTAAGTGATTTTCCTTAGTACAGGACAAAAAGTTGCAAAAGTAGGCAGGGAGGGGTTTTATAAAAGATAACCACATCGTAAATAAAACCCCTATGAAAGAGATTAACCTATTCCGAGAAAAGTTGCAGCAACATCTGCAATGGAATAGAGCAAGACTAGCCTTTGTGTCCATGTTCTTGATCGCGCTAATGCGAGTAAAGACAGTAAACCTAGCTGAAATTGCCACAGGATTTAGTGGTTATGCCAAAGTCGAATCACACTATAAGAGGTTACAGAGATTTTTTCGAGACTTTGAAGTGGACTATGAAAAGATCGCACTCATGGTCGTCAAAGTCATGCAAATCCCCGAACCTTGGGTAATTTCTATCGACCGCACCGATTGGGAATTCGGTAAAACCGTGTTTAATGTGCTGACATTGGGAATAGTGCATTACGGTATTGCATTCCCGTTGGTATGGATGATGCTGGACAAAAAAGGTAACTCAAACACCCGTGAGCGCTGTGAATTGTGTAATCGATTTCTGGAAATATTTGGAGACCGCAAAATCGACTTTTTGAGTGCAGACCGAGAGTTTGTCGGTGAGGATTGGTTAGATTACTTGTTGTGTGAACCATGTAACCGTTTTCGTATCCGCCGTAAAAATACTTTGCTCAATGACGGGCAGAAAAAACTGCGTGCCGACATTTGTTTTCAAGACCTCCAAGTTGGTCAGTCCAAAGTATTGTCCAAGCCCAGAAAGGTTTGGAACCATTGGCTTCGTATAGCCGCTATGCGTCTTGATGATGGCGATTTATTAATTGTCGCGACGACTCATGACCCTGATACGGCTATTGCTGACTATGCTAAGCGTTGGGCTATTGAGACTTTATTCGGGTGCTTTAAAACCCGTGGCTTTTGTTTGGAGTCCACTCATCTTCAAGATCCTGAACGTCTTTCCAAACTAATTGCTTTGCTTACTCTGGCTTTATGTTGGGCTTTTTCTTCTGGGCTTTGGTTGGCTCAACTAAATCCCCTCAAGCCTAAAAAACACGGTCGTCTTCCTAAAAGCATTTTTCGCCTTGGTTTTGATTTCCTTCGTCACATCATCTTTGACTTACATCTCAATTCTCAAGCCTTCTTTAACTCCATTAAATTTTTGTCCTGTACTTAGGTGATTTTCATAAACTCGGTTTTTTCAAAACTAAAAATGGCTACGCTATTTTTAGTTTTGAAAAACTTACTGGGTTTGGGTTTTAATTCACAAAAGTGTGACAACATTTTTATGAATTGGCATTACCTTGTACTAAATATTCCCATAATCGCTATTCTCATCATCGCGCAACTCAAAATAGTATGTGATTGCACAAATTTCCTAGTTTCAATTGAGATGAATATAAAAAAATCTAAATTTTCACTCTCTGAGTTCTCGCACCTATTTTTGTTAGCTATTTTTTCCTCGGCTATCTACATATCAACACCAGCGATCGCCAATGCTGAAAATAGTCAACAAGCACCCACATCTACGACTGTCCCCATCAAATCAAAAAAACAATTAGCAAGAGAACTCCTAGTTGAATTAGGTATCGGCAAGCAGTATGACTTGTCTTTCTGGAACAGTGTTGATCTTGCTTACGGAACAGGAACTAGAACTAAGTTTAGTGAATGGTTACAACAGATGCTTGCCAAGGCTGCTGGGTGGAAGTATGTGGAATCTCAGTATGTTGACCGTTTAGAAGCTAACTTTTCGGCAATGGAACTAATGGAATTGTTGGATTTAGCCAAGCGTCCATTGATGAAAAAGTTATTGAGGTCACAAATCCAAGCCTATGAAGAAACGGGTGAAAAGAGGGCTAGGTTAATTTTTAAAGTATGGGAGGACTACAATTCAGGCAAAATCAACGTACCTCCTAACTTATTGAAGCAGTAGGTAGCAAGGTGAAAAAAAACAAAGCTGTAGCGCACGCTCCGCGTGCGCTACAGCTTTGTTTTTTTTCGTAAAATAAGATTTTTGATAGCAAGGCGAAGCTTTGCTATCGAAAATTGCGTCCTTATTAAATTGCAGAGTTATTATGTCCCTATTAACTAATACAACCGCAAGCCCTAAGATTTTAGGCGGCTGTCACTGTGGCAAAATACGCTTTCGGGTGAGCGTGAGAAAGTACGAAGCTCTTGATTGCAATTGTTCAATTTGTCAAAAGAAAGGTATTTTGCATTTGATTGTGCCACCAGAAGACTTTGAGCTATTGCAGGGCGAAGATCACTTATCGACTTACACCTTTAACACAGGAATTGCGAAGCATCATTTCTGCAAAACCTGTGGTATTCATCCCTTTTATCGTCCGCGATCGCATCCCATTGATTATGATGTAAATGTGCGCTGTCTAGATGGCGATGCAATGTCTCTCTTTGAAATCGTGCCTTTTGATGGCAAGCATTGGGAAGAAAATATTCAACAAATTACTTAAAAAAGAAGCCTCGCAATGCGAGGCTTCTTTTTTTGAGGGGGATTAGCTACAAGCTACAGGTGCTCCAAGTTCTTTGGGAGTGGCGAAGGAAGTTCCACAACTGCAAGACTTGCTAGCATTAGGATTGCGGAAACGGAAACCGCCACCTAAAAGGTCTTCGGTATAGTCGAGTTCTAAACCTTGCAACTGAGGCAAATTGCTATTGTTGATGACAATTTTGACACCGTTGTATTCATACTCGTTATCATCAGTTTCTAATTGTTCCGCGAAGTCCATCAAGTAAGACAACCCAGAACAACCACCTTGCTTAATCCCTAGGCGCAACGGTGCTGAAGTTGCCCTTTGGTTTTGCAGATTTCTCACGCGAGCGATCGCGGCATCGGTCAATGTAATCATACGAAATTTTCCTATATACGAATTGTGCTAAGTGCCATCTTAGTCTTCTAGCAAAACAAGTGCAATACTGGCGAGAGCAACATTGGTATAACCTGCAACTTTAGCAGCTTTGTATAAGGGTTTGGTCAGTGGAAATTTATGCACACCAAAGATACGGACACCTTGATCAAGCAACAGTCCAGTTTTGAAATGAAAATTGCGGTGTAATTTGACAGCTTTAGCAAGTTTAGATTTGGGGTTACAGCAAACCATAGCTTTTTCTCCAGAAAATTTCGACAACTGCCTCTATGTTATCGCAATCATCTAGAAAGTGTGGTGTGTGCCTTTATTGCAGTTGTAATTTTGCCTACGGCAAAATTACAACTGCAATATCTTTATGATGATTGTTTTTGGTTTTCAAATGAGTACACACTCATTTGAAAATAGCCATAGCCCCCAGAATGAGGGAGTTGACGTAAAATTGGTTATATCTTGATTTTTCTTGTCTTATGCAATTTGCCGATCGCCTTCAGCCTCTCCAGTCCAATGTGTTTGCCGATATGGACAACGCCAAAAGTCGGGTCAAAGCATCAGGTAAACAAGTAATTGATCTATCGTTGGGTTCATCGGACTTGCCCACTGATAAATTTATTTTAGAGGCGATCGCTGAAGCATTGAATGATACTAGTACTCATGGCTACTCTCTGTTTGGGAGTACATTAGACTTTCGAGAAGCCGCAGCAAAATGGATCAAACAACGATTTGGAGTAATTGTCGATCCTGAAACGGAAGTATTACCGCTCATTGGCTCACAGGAAGGGACAGCCCATTTACCCTTAGCCTTACTAAACCCCAATGATTTTGCCCTCTTGCAAGACCCCGGCTATCCCTCCCACTATGGCGGGATTCACATGGCAAGTGGTCAAGTTTATGGAATGCCCTTACTTGCTGAGAATAACTTTTTGCCAGTATTTGCTGATATTCCATCCGCAGTATTAGCCCAATCAAAAATGATGGTGTTGAGCTATCCTCACAACCCTACCACTGCAACTGCTTCCTTAGAATTTTTCCAATCTGCGGTGGAATTTTGTCAACATCATAATCTTGCATTAGTGCATGACTTTCCCTATGTCGATCTAGTCTTTGATGGCTCAATTCAGCCTTCGCTCCTACAAGCTGATCGCGATCGCCAAGTCAGCATTGAATTTTTTACCATGTCTAAATCCTATAATATGGGCGGTTTTCGCGTTGGTTTTGCCGTTGGTAATCGCGAATTAATTAGAGCTTTGCGGCAGATTAAAGCTGTAGTAGATTTCAATCAATATCAAGGCATTATGCGCGGGGCAATTAAAGCTTTATCAGGCGATCGCACCTCCATTGACCATGTAGTTGACACGTTTAAGACTCGACGTGATGTGATGATTGATGCTCTGCAAGCAATTGGTTGGCAGATTCCACGCCCTGCTTCAACGATGTATCTTTGGGCAAAATTACCTGAAGTTTATGCCCATGATTCTGTCAAATTTTGTCTAGATTTAATTGCGGAGACAGGAATTGCTCTCTCCCCAGGAGCAGGTTTTGGCAAGCATGGTGAAGGATATGTCAGGTTTGCGCTAGTATATCCGCCTGAAATATTAAGGAAAGCCGCTATGAAAATCGGTCAATTTCTGCAAACATCGTCAAATTAGCCCTATCTCAAGGTCAAGTAAAAGTTTGTTTCTCCACTGAAGTGGAGAAACAAACTTTTACTTGACCTTAAATATTTTATCGTTTGCTCAATAACCAATAGGTCATCATTTCGCCACGTCCTTTCACCTCAATATTTCCCCTTGCCTCTAGTACATAATCTTGTTTCAGACACTCATAAGTAGAGCTTGTCACCTGTATATAACCCGCTTGACCATGAGATTCCATGCGTGAAGCAATGTTAACCGCATCACCCCATAGGTCATAAATAAATTTCTTAATGCCAATTACACCAGCAATAACGGAACCTGTGTTAATGCCTATACGCAACTCTATTGATTCGCTTAAAATGCTGTGGGAATTTCGCATATAGGCTTGCATATCTAGAGCCATATTGGCGATCGCCTGTGCATGATCGGGACGAGCAATCGGTAAACCGCCCACAACCATATAGGCATCACCGATGGTTTTGATTTTTTCTAGACCATACTTCTCGGTTAACTTATCAAAAGCCGAAAAAATCTGATTGAGTCCCGTAACTAGCTCCATTGGTTCCATGCGTGACGATAGACTCGTAAATCCGACAATATCTGCAAACAGAATGGTGGCATTCTCAAAGTACTCAGCGGGTGATTCGTTTGTTTGTTTCAGGCGATCAGCGATCGAAGCGGGTAAAACATTGAGTAATAGTTTTTCAGAACGTTCCTTTTCTTGTCTTAGCTCTGCTGTACGTAGTTCAACTCTTTCTTCTAATTCTTCATTCGCAATGCGGAGAGATTCTTGACTCTGGTATAGAGCTGCAAATGATGACTTTAATTGAGCAGTCATGTGATTGAAAGAATGACCTAAAGTGTCAATTTCGACAATGGAACTAGTATTTACCTGCTGGTCTAGATTACCTTGAGCAATTTGTTCCGAGACTTGGGCAAGTTGTAATAAAGGGCGAGAAATCCAATAGGCAGTGCGAATGCCTAGTACAACGGCAATACTCAGAGCTATCAAACATAAGACTATCGTGTTGCGATTATTTTGATTGATCTGATCCATGAAGTCGTTTTCAGGGACGACAACGACAGTGAGCCAATCAATACCGCGACCATCTTTCATGGGTAGAACTTGGGCATAATACCAAGAACCATCACTGGTTTGGAATTTTAGATTCTGCCCATTTTGAATTGATTTAAAATCATTAAATTGTTTGAGTAGATGTTGCGTTGTTGCCTTGACAATCGGATTATCGCTCTGAGCTGCTGCAATTCTTTCTACTGTGCGGTTGTCCCCTTCGCCAATGACTCTAAATGGTTGAGGAATAGTTGAACTAGCGACTAAATTGCCCGATCGCTCGATGATAAAACTTTGACCATTAGTACTGATACTCAAATGATTGATAAAGTCTGTAATTCGAGTCAGGCGCACATTGATGGATAGAACACCGATTAAATTGTTTTGGCTATCAAAAATAGGAGAGACGGGAGAGATGCCTAACACTGTATTTTTGCTAGAAAAAAACGGATAGATCTCACTCCAAGTTGTTTTGCCAAGTTGTTTTGCCGCTTTGTACCAAGGACGTGTACGTGGGTCATACTTAGCGGTTTGCAGGAGTTGTTGGCGTTCGCCTTGAGCATCTAATAAGTAGGTTTCACGCTTGGGGATAGTTGCACTAGTGACGATTTTGAGTTGAGAAGTTCCATCATCTTGATATTCAACTCCGACAAATTCCCCTTGCTCGTTACCATAGGCTAAATATCCCTCAAAATTTCCTTTATGGACGATTTGCCAAAAGTAACGCCGCAGTCCATCAAAGTCCTTAAGATTTAAGTTTCCACTTAAGATATTGGCATTGCTCAACCATAGAGTGTCTTGAGATTGATTGAGATAGTCAATTACATGTTGTTCGATACGAGCGCTAATTTCTCCATTTAACTTATCCGCTAGAGTGTTGATTGCTTGTTGCCCATTCCTAAATGACAAATACCCGACTATGCCAACGGCTACAATAATTTCTAATACAAAGGGAATTACTATAGTTGTACGGAGTCGAAACTTTGGGATGGGGAATTTGCCAGCACTCATAAAGTTTGCAATTTTTAATAAGATTATTGCAGTTAATGCCTAGATTGGTCGTCAGACATTTGTGCTGTTTTTAGATCCTAAAGCCATAAAAAAACGCGAGTTCGGGATAATTTGAAATTGGCTTTGAGAGAGGGTTTGCGTAGCAAACCCTCTCTCAAAGCCCAAAAGTAAAAGCCTTGCGTAGCAAGGCTTTTACTTTTGGGCTTTTAAAATTTGCCAGCTTAACCCGAACTGACGTTAAAAAAACACGCTTCGCGTGTTTTTTTATGGCTTTTATCCTACTTAGTTGCTGCTGTCTTTTTGGTTGTGTTTTTCTTCGTGGTTTTTGTAGCAGTTTTTGTTGTGGTTGCCTTGGCTGTAGATTTGGTTGTGGTCTTTTTTGTTGTAGCTTTCTTGGTTTCGCTGGCAACTGTTTTAGTGCGCTTGCTAGTACTTTTGCTCGACTTCGATTTAGTAGCTAACATAGACAGCGCTTCATCTAGGGTAAGCGTATCGACGGATTGCTCCTTGGTCAGCGATACATTTATCTTGCCATGCTTCACATACGCGCCATATTTACCATCAAGAATTTCGATCGCATCATCGTCATCGGGGTGTTTGCCAAGGGATTTTAAAACTTTGGCAGCAGATGCACCGCGTAGGGTCTTGGGCTGAGCAAGGAGTTCTAAGGCGCGTTCAAAGGTGATTGTGTAGGGATCGTCAGTGGATTTGAGCGATCGGTTATCATCCTTATCGACATTGCCCTTGGCATGGCAAACATAGGGACCAAAGCGCCCTGTATTTACAAACACGCGATTGCCAGTATCAGGATGTGCCCCTAAAGTACGTGGCAAAGCAAGCAACTTCACGGCAACATCGAGAGTCACCTGTTCAGGCTGCATTCCCTTGGGCAAAGAAGCTCGTTTTGGTTTGGGAACTGCGTCTGTAGCTTGTCCTAACTGCACGTAAGGTCCATACTGACCGACCATCATAAAGATTGGCTCATTGGTCTCTGGATGGATACCAACTTGATCAGGACCTTCTAGTTTTTGCTTGAGCAGCATTTCGATTTTGTCAGGGACGAGATCGGAAGGAGTCAAGTTTTGAGGGATGGAGGAATTGACGGTGCGATCGCCTTCTCCCACTTGGATATAGGCTCCAAATTTACCAATCTTCACCTTGACATCATCGTCTAAACCTTCGAGATGGACTGTCCTTGCGGCTTCACCATCGATGAGACTATCGCGAGACTTGACCTGTCCACTTAGCCCTTGCTCACCCGAATAGAATTTCTTGAGATAGGGCAACCATTCCACACTGCCTGTAGAAATATCATCAAGGGTCTGCTCCATTTTGGAGGTAAAGCTGGGATCAACGAGATTGGGGAAATGCTCCTCTAGCAAACTGGTGACAGCAAAGGCGGTAAAGCTGGGAATGAGAGCATTATTGACCAGTTGCACATAACCGCGATCGCAGATCGTGCCGATAATGCTGGCATAGGTGCTAGGACGACCGATGCCTTCACTTTCCAACATTTTCACAAGGGCAGCTTCGGTATATCTCGCTGGTGGTTGGGTTTCATGTCCGACCGTATTTAATTCCCGACAGACAGGATGATCGCCCATTTTGAGCGGTGGCAAGGTGATTTCCTTTTCTTCTAAAGCCGCATCGGGATCGTCGGAGCCTTCGACGTAGGCGCGGAAAAATCCTGCGAAATCAATCCGCTTGCCCGAAGCTCGGAAGATGGCATCCTCAACGGTTAACTGGACGCTGAGCATGGTTAACTGGGCATCTGCCATCTGTGAGGCAACGGTGCGCTTCCAGATCAGGTCATAAAGTGCCAACTCACGACCAGACAAACCTGTCTCTTGGGGTGTGCGGAAAGTTTCTCCCGCAGGGCGGATCGCTTCGTGGGCTTCCTGTGCGCCCTTAGATTTGGTGACATACTGGCGAGGTTCTTTGCTGAGGAAGTTGTTGCCATACATCTTGGTCACGCACTGACGCGCCGCCGCGATCGCCTGTTGCGACAAATGCACGGAGTCAGTCCGCATATAGGTGATGTAGCCCTGCTCATACAAAGCTTGAGCTACCCGCATCGAATCCCTTGCCGACAGGCGCAATTTACGGTTTGCCTCCTGCTGCATGGTCGAGGTGGTGAAGGGGGGTGAGGGCTTACGGGTGGTGGGACGTTCTTCGAGATTACTAACTGACCAGACTTTGCCATTAAGTCTCTCCTTGAGTGCAATCGCCCCTGATTCATCAAGCAATAAAACCTTACGCCCATTGGCAATTTTCCCTGTTGCCTCATCAAAGTCTTTACCAGTAGCTAC
Organism: Pseudanabaena yagii GIHE-NHR1; assembly: GCF_012863495.1. Taxonomy (NCBI): domain Bacteria; kingdom Bacillati; phylum Cyanobacteriota; class Cyanophyceae; order Pseudanabaenales; family Pseudanabaenaceae; genus Pseudanabaena; species Pseudanabaena yagii. The sequence continues at coordinate 2,410,208 of NZ_JAAVJL010000001.1, read as the reverse complement.
ATTCGTCCCACCAACGGAGACTAGCTGCACAGGAAATTCTTGCTTAGGTGCATAGAGATTTGCCTTCAAATCCCAATAGCTACCTGATTTAAAGGCACGGCGCTCCCGTTCACGGTTCACAATGAGACGGACAGCCACCGACTGCACCCTTCCTGCGGATAGCCCCCAAGCAATTTTTTTCCAGAGCAAAGGCGAGAGGGTATAACCGACAAGGCGATCGAGAATGCGGCGGGTTTCTTGGGCATGGACAAGGCGATCGTCGATCTGGCGACAATTTTTTAAAGCCCCTTTGATTGCCTCAGAGGTGATCTCATGGAAAACCATGCGCTTGATCGGTACTTTGGGTTGCAGGATTTGCAACAAGTGCCAAGAAATACTTTCACCTTCGCGGTCTTCGTCAGTCGCAAGGATTAATTCTTTTGCGCCTTTGAGAGCAGCTTTAAGTTCACGGACGATCTTTTTCTTATCGTCAGGCACGATATACAGTGGCTCAAAGTCAGCATCAACATTTACGCCTAGTTTTGCCCACTCAGAGGATTTTAACTCCGCAGGGATGTCACTGGCTGACTGTGGCAAATCGCGCACATGACCCATTGATGCCTCAACTCGGTACTCTGAGGGCAAAAAGTTACGAATGGTGCGTGCCTTAGTGGGCGATTCGACAATGACAAGAGTAGACATATTAGCCTGCAAGGTTCGCGGTAATCAAAAAAACAAACGAGCAAAATTAAAGGCTGATGAAATGCCTTCTTAACCTATATACAATGTTTATGCAGAAAATTGCTATTTTTAGTTAGACGGTAATTACTCTAGACTAAAGTCTAAACCACACAAATTTATAGATTTATCTTGAACATATTAGTGCTTATCGTCTAAATACCATTACGATATCTTGATAAATTTGCTAAATTTTCTAACGTTCGATCGCCTTCATAAAACCTACCATTAATCTCCCATGTGGGAAATCCGCGAATTTTTTTGTCGATACAAAGTTGGGTTTGCGGATTAACACCACGTCGATCGCATTCAATCACCTGTAGATTCTTTACGGCTTCCTTCCCAAAGCGTTCTTTCTGATTATGGCAGTGGGGACACCAATAGGCTGTATATACCTTTGCTCCAATTTTTTTGAGATATTTGGATAAGGCGATCGCTTGAGGCGTTGATGTGGTGGTGACGGGTTCACCTGTTTCTTGAGCGATCGCTGGACTGGTGATCAAGGGTGTGAATGCTACGGCAGAAATACTTGTAACGCTAGCGATCGCCATACCAAAGGCTGCTAAGGTCGAAGAGGCATAGTGAAACTTCATAGGGTACACAGTTGCAAAATTGCTATTGTAAATATATTCCAAAATTTCTAATGCTGTTTGCGTGATGCTAGACATCTCTTATAAATTTTGGTTCTAGCAACTCTGTTCAATGCTGTATGTCAAAATTAGAAAGTTTACGAATTGCGATCGTTCATGAATGGTTTGTTAATTATTCGGGGTCAGAACGGGTTGTTGAGCAAATTTTAAATTTGTTCCCCCATGCCGATTTATTTGCAGTAGTCGATTTTCTAGAGGATTCGCAACGGGGATATATTCAACATAAACAAGTTACGACTACCTTTATCCAAAAATTACCCTTTGCAAAAACTAAATTTCGGCAATATTTGCCGTTGATGCCCTTAGCGATCGAGCAGCTCGATCTATCGGCATACGATTTAATTATTTCCAGTTCCCATGCTGTTGCCAAAGGGGTGCTAACTTCTCCCCATCAATTACATATTTCCTATGTGCATTCACCGATTCGCTATGCATGGGACTTGCAACATCAATATCTACGAGAATCAAATTTAGAAAAGGGAATTAAAAGCTGGATTGCTCGATGGATTTTGCATCAAATTAGACTCTGGGACACTCGCACTGCTAACGGTGTGGATCGCTTTGTCGCCAATTCTCAATTCATCGCTCGGCGGATTCAGAAGGTCTATCGGCGCGATGCACAGGTGATTTATCCCCCCGTTGATCTCCAAAATTATGTCTTGTGTGAACAGAAGCAAGATTTCTATCTCACAGCTTCAAGATTAGTTCCCTACAAAAGAGTTGATTTAATTGTAGAAGCTTTTTCACAGATGAGCGATCGCCAATTGATCGTGATTGGTGATGGTGAACAAATGCCTAAAATTCGTGCTAAAGCAGGTAAAAATGTTCAGTTCCTCGGTTATCGTGAACCCGCAGAATTAAAAGCATATATGCAAAATGCGAAAGCTTTTGTTTTTGCTTCAGAGGAGGATTTTGGGATTACTCCTGTAGAAGCTCAAGCCTGTGGCACACCAGTTATTGCCTTTAGTCGCGGCGGTGTAACGGAGTCTGTAATTGGTTTGGAAGGCGATCGCCCTACGGGTGTATTTTTTGCAGAGCAGTCCGTGGATAGCATTTGTGAGGCAGTTCTCAAATTTGAGAAATATCAACATCTGATTGAGCCAAAAGTATGTAGAGATAATGCGATGCAATTTTCTACCGAGAGATTTCTAACAGAGTTTTACAATTTTGTAAAACAGGCTTGGGAAAATTACTCCAAGGAAGTGTCACGCCGCATTCCATAGAATGCAATCGCCACTAATCAATATCAACAAACTGCGATCGCCTATGTTTCTCTTTTAATATCCACGATTTGGTTTGCAGTCTGTAAAACTTATTGCTTCTGTATCCAAAAAACTAGCGATCGCCATTTCAAGGGTTGCTTCAATTGGATAATCTATTTCTTTAGCACGAGCAATAATTGCTATCCTAATTCTCTCAGGAAGAAGTTTTAAAATAGCTTCTGCATCTTTGGAAGAGATTTGCTCTAACATTTCTACTTGCATAAATTTACTATTCCATTGGGATTTGGACGTTGTATGGAGGCTCAGTAGCTCGAAGAATAATTGCCTCTAGCTCCAATAGTAACGCAGGATTTCTTGAGTATGGGATTATTTGTACAGCAATACGCACATCTTTATCGTTGTATTTATCAAGCCATGCCCACAGAAAGGCTTTATGCCCACCTTTAAACCGACTCCTTAAACTTTTAGTTTTACCGATGTAAAGCAATCCTTCATATTTATGTCTGATTGCATAAATACCAGGACGATCAGGAATATTACTAAAATCACGATTTAATGGTTGGCATTCTTCAAAAAGAGTAAAAGCGATCGCATCTAAGATACTTTTGGCTTGTTCTTGTATTTCAGAGGCGCTCGTTGGCATGGAAATCAGATTTTGACTAATGTGCTGAGTATTCTAACCTACGATCACCCCTTCATCTCCCCACCACAAAGCGATCAAACCTAATCAATATCAACAACCAGCGATCACCCGTTTATCTCCTCGGAATAAAGTGATCACAAGCAAATATCAGTAACTAGCAATCTCCAACTTTCTTATAAAAACAAAATGATGGCGGACAATCAAATCGCTAATACAAAACTTAATAAGAGTGTTAGTATAACTATAAATTTGTAAATCCTAATAATTGAGAGAGGTTTACTTGTGGCTAATAAAAGTTCCAAAAAAGGTGAAGACAAAAACCAACTCTCTCTATTTGACATAGCGACTGAGGGAAATAGCACTCTAATTGAGAGAAGTAAAGATGATTTATCTCAATCGAGTCTTACGAATTCGCTTTTAAATACTCAAGCAGATAAAAATAATCTTGAAATTATCGAAGATTCAGTATTATTCTTGCCTGAAACATATGAGTCAATTGTAAAAAAAATAGGAAGAGATAATGCTGAATTAGCTAACTTTGTTATTCCTGTAACTCAGTTTGAGAAAGAAATTATTCAAATACTTGCTGACATTAGTACTGCTGGATACTTAGTATTCTTATATGGTGTATCAGGCGTAGGGAAGTCTACTTTTACAGGTTCTTTAAAGTTTCAAAAATACATACCAGTTCAAAAGATTGTATCAATTGATGCTACTACATTAGATAGAAATACTGACCAACCTAAATTAAAGTTGTTGTTAGAAACTATCCGCTTAGAATCTGAAAGTTTTTTTAAAGATCATGATGAGCAAGCTAGTAACGATAAGTTATGTATAGTTATTGAATATTTAGAAAATTTAGAAGATGAAGATCAGAATAAAGTTATAGCTTTTTTTAGAGATCTCAATCAATTTTTGCGTAAATACGGTGTTTTAATTATTTGGCCAGTAACAGAAAGATCTTATTTAGAAAAAATGCAAAACTATGCCAAAAGTTTTTCTAGTACAATTTTTCATGATAGAACACCATCCATTGATTTTACAGGACCTTCCATTGACGATTATCCGACTATTGCTAAAAAAACCATCATGTTTTTCAATGGTGGAAAAAGTTGCTATGAATTTCAATTAAATGATGATGAACTTGAAAAGTTAAAGCAAGATTATCTCAAAAAACCTAAAGAAAAGCATTTAATTAGAGATTATCTACGGGATGTAAAAAAACTGTGGCAACGTAGAACAAATTATCTTGCTAAGGTTGTGAGTAATATTCCAAAACCAATGGAGGTATGGTTTATATTCTCTTATCCTCATGCGGAAGGAGTTGTTGCAGGATTTGCTAAGAAAACTCCAGATATTCCCAACGAGATGTGGAATGCAGATTATAGATCTCTTAATGCTTATATTAATGATAATAATCAAAGGAAAGCTACATGGAATAGCGAAAGACTTACTTTTGCTCTTACCAGCACCATGTTAACAACTAAAATTATGTACTTACCTACAAATGCTCTAATATCCTGTATTGCCTCATATGGAAGGGATGCAAATCTAAAAATCAATAAAGATGAGTTACTTGATAAAGATAAATTCAATATTCCAGAAGCTTGGTTTAATAAATATGCAGCTAAGAAGGCACTGAAAAGTACACCGTTATATTTACAGATTTTAGAACTTCAAACATCTGCTAATCCAACTTCATTGGGTAAGCCTAAGTTTACAGCAGGTAAGAGAAAAAGCGGTAAAGTTGTAGAAGGTCTTAAAAATGCCACAAAAGCCTTTGAAAAGTTTAATGAAAGAATATCTGCAAAAAATTCTCAGAGAATAAGTGACAATTCATTAAATAAGTCCCTTTGTTTAGCTTTAAAGGATTTACTAGAAGAATATGACAATATTTCTCTTGACTCAGAGCAATTTCATCCATACTTGAACAATATTAAACCCGATATATTGATAGAAATGGAAGAAAAAATTATATGTGTTGAAATGTGCTACACCAATGACAATACCCCAGGATACCTTGCAGATTATGTTTTAAAAAAGTTAAACACCTATATGACTCAACTCCAATCTAAATTTGGAATTGATCCTGCTTTAAAAAATTAAATATTAACGTGCAACAGGTTAACTACTAAAGGAAAGGTTAATTTTTATCTATGAAAAATAGAGTAACTATTCATCCAGATATTTGCAATGGGCGACCAGTAATTGCTAATACTCGAATTACAGTGCAGACGATAATGGAATTTTTGGGCGCAGGTGATTCTATTGAAGAAGTTCTTGAAGAATATCCGTCTCTGACAAGGGAAGATATTTATGCCTGTATGCAGTTTGCAGCAAAATTAATGGCGAATCACTATGAAGTGAGACAAGTTGCATGAATGGCTTTTTATTTGATGAAAATTTGCCAATTAAAATTCAGTTTACGCCATCTTTGCCCATTACCCATGTTTCAGTTTTAGGAGAAAGTCCCAGTGACACGAAAATTTGGCAATATGCAAAGGAAAATGGATTAGTCATTGTTTCCAAAGATGTAGATTTTTCGGATCGGCTAATGCTGGATTTAGTACCACCTAAAGTAGTGCATCTACGCATTGGTAATATGACTGGAATTTAGACTAAGTTGATTAAGAGAATCAGAAAAAGAGCAGGAAAAAGTGACCCAGAAAACGGAGAACTGAGTAAAAGCAAGAGAGAGAAAAAGAGAATATTGAAAGTTAGGAATTAAGGTAGTCTTGATTGACCTTTTTCGAGCGAGAAGCTCGTTTTTTGACGACAGGAAAGCGAGAAAAAGGAGAACGCTTGCGTCCAGATTTCCAACCGAGAGACTTACCACGAGGTTGGGAGAACAAGCAGGAGAGCCAATCCTGACCAAAAGTGCGGCAAAGCCCTGAGCGACTCGACCAAAATTAAGATTGGTTTGAGGTTTCTGCCAAGGCAAAGGAGTATCAATAACCAGTTGACGAGCCAACCACAATTGCCAAGAGAGTAAAGGCATAAGGTCACTCCAACGCAAAGCTTGCTGAGGAGTCAACAAATGGGAAGAGTCCAATGTAATCTTTGTTTGGCAAAACGATACCAATGGTCGATGGCAAAACGACGTAAGTACAAGCGCCAAAGGGAGTCTAAAGTCGGCATCTGTTCACCCACCCAAGCTAACCACAAACCAGAGCAATGAGAATGTGTAACTCGAATAACTTGAATATGTCGTTGGGCTGCTTGCCGAAAGTGTAAGTTAGACCATTGCTGGATTTGCACCTGTCCAACCGTCTCATCTTCTAAGCTAAAAGTTGCCGATGGCTCTCCCCAACTATCAGCATTGGCAAGTTGGAATTTATCCCCATGCTTACGAGGACGACCATAACCACTGTAGGGCGCAGGGGCTTTGTATAAGCATCGGTTAGGACGTAGACGTATTAGTAAATCGGCAGGGATATCCTCAGTCAAATTCATAAAGACGGCACTGCCATATTCACTGTCGTAAGTAGCGATTGGTCTTACCGTTAAATCTCGACATACTTGACTCAGTTGGAATGCGGCTCTTTGCCCTGCTGTCTCAAAACTACTGATCCGCTCGTGACATAACGGGATTGCCCAACTCCCTGTCATCTCTGGTATCCATGCCAAGGTGCTGTAGTCATGCCCTAACACGATCGGTTTGTTCCCTTCTACCAAATTCGGTTGATGCACAAAACTCCTGTCTTTTAGCGTTTTGGCATGGGGTCTTCCCCATCCTGTATGGTCTCCTGCTAGCAAAGGGCGGATGTCTTTGGGTATTTGTTCCACACATAACCGTCTTATCCTGCCTCGGTTGGGGCGACTGTCTTTTAATGATTCATACAGACTTGACCATTTTCTTCGATACACTGCGGATAACGATAATTCTACAAATGATTTCACTCTCGGACTGGTCAATACTGCATCCATCAAGTCAAATATTGCATCCCGTCCGTTCCCTAAAAATCTATATACCTGTTGACGAAAGTCTTGTAGTTTATCAATAATCATGGCTGTAGATGTCTCTTTACTTTTCATCTACTTTAGGCAGTTTGTATCTCTTTTACTCTGCCTTTTTTACCTTTTTTAGTCTAAACTCCAGTAATATGAGAAAGCGTGATTTTCATTTATTTCTGGCTAAAGTTTGGGAGCAGATTGAAAGCCTATCCGTTGAGCACAAACTTGTTAATGTGTATTTAGATCGTATCGAAGCATTTAGGTAGCAGATCATTAAAAACAAAAAAGCCCCGCAATGCGGGGCTTTTTTGTTTGTTAGAGCTTAGTAACGAGCGCTGTTAGGCTTGTGTACGATGAAGCTTTGGACTTGGCACTGTTTGATGTTGTCGAAAGCTACAACGCGGATGAAAGAACCAGGGTAGCTAGAACGGCAAGCTTGAACTTCGCTCAAAACTTCTTGAGGAGTCTTAGCGTTGAACAAGGGCAACTTCCACAATGTCCAGTAGTGAATAGCAGGATCGGAATCTTCGTTAAATTCGATCGCTGCGTAGAAACCTTGTTGAAGGGTGTACTCGATTTGACGAGTGATTTGAGCATCGCTCAAAGGGGGAAGATAAGAAAGAGTTTCGTAACGACGCTCTTTTGGTAAAGTTTGCATTATTTCCTCGCGATTGAAATTAAATTGCTATTGATTTGGGCTATTGATTTGCTTCAGTAGAAGCGCGATCGCCATCAACATCTGAGTCAGCAACTGCTTCGAGAGAACTACCGAGACTAGATTCTGCAATAGGTTCTTTAGTTTCTATATCAGCATCTAGATTCTCGCATTCTGCATATCCTTCAGAAGCCTGAACACTCATGATGCGCTCAAAATGCCGACGACGAAGCTGCATATTTGATTGTTGAATACCTGTACGAGTCATTTCAGGCAAAAAATCTAAAATCTCATTTGCTAGATGCTCCCGCACAGTCATCACTCGAAAAGCCATCTCTTGGTGAACCTCAAAGAGGTCTTTAATGTAAAGCTCACCATTTTGGAGTCTTTCGCGTGTCGAGAATTGGTTAAACCAGAGCGCTTTTAACTTATCCGTTTCTTCCAACTGCTCGGCAATCGTCTTAACAGCCTCGAAGGTCAAAAAATTGATCAACATATTGGCTGTGGACTTAGTACTGCGCTTAATATCCATAGGCTGAATTCACCAAGAGTTTTACTATATTGTTTCGTAACACGAAACAATATAGTAAGGAGCTAATCGATTAGAGAGTATCCATTGCTTCAAACTCGAACTTGATTTCCTTCCAAAGTTCAAGAGCAGCATTCAATTCAGGAGACCAACGACCAGCTTCACGAAGAACGTCGCCGCCTTCACGCCACAGGTTGCGACCTTCGTTACGAGCTTGGATACAAGCTTCAAGAGCAACACGGTTAGCGGCTGCACCAGGAGCAGCACCCCATGGGTGACCCAAAGTACCACCACCGAACTGTAAGCAAGAGTCATCACCGAAGATTTCAACGAGAGCAGGCATGTGCCATACGTGGATACCACCTGAAGCTACAGGGAGTACGCCAGGCATAGAAGCCCAATCTTGGGTGAAGTAGATACCACGAGAGCGATCTTGCTCAATGTGGTCTTCACGCATGAGGTCAACAAAGCCCATGGTGATTTCTTTTTCGCCTTCGAGCTTACCAACAACGGTTCCAGAGTGGAGGTGGTCACCACCAGACATACGAAGACACTTAGCCAAAACGCGGAAGTGAATCCCGTGAGTCTTTTGACGGTCGATAACAGCGTGCATAGCGCGGTGAATGTGCAATAGCAAGCCATTTTCACGACAGTACTTAGCAAGAGAGGTGTTAGCTGTGAAACCACCAGTCAAGAAGTCATGCATGATGATCGGAGTGCCGATTTCCTTAGCGAAAGCTGCACGTTCCATCATTTGCTCAGATGTAGGAGCAGTGACGTTGAGGTAGTGACCCTTGATTTCGCCAGTTTCAGCTTGTGCTTTTTCGATAGCTTCTTGTACAAACAGGAAGCGATCGCGCCAGCGCATGAAAGGCTGAGAGTTAATGTTTTCGTCGTCTTTTGTGAAGTCTAGACCGCCGCGTAAGCACTCATATACTGCACGACCGTAGTTCTTCGCAGAAAGACCTAATTTAGGCTTAATGGTACAACCGAGAAGAGGACGACCGTACTTGTTCAACTTGTCGCGCTCAACTTGGATACCGTGAGGAGGTCCTTGGAAAGTCTTGAGGTATGCGATGGGTACGCGGATGTCTTCTAGACGAAGTGCGCGGAGAGCTTTGAAACCGAATACGTTACCAACCAATGAGGTTAGCAAGTTGGTTACAGAGCCTTCTTCAAACAAATCTAGAGGATATGCGATGTAAGCAATATATTGATTGTCTTCGTTAGGTACTGGCTCGACATCATAGCAGCGACCTTTGTAGCGATCGAGGTCGGTCAACAAGTCTGTCCATACAGTAGTCCATGTACCAGTAGAAGATTCTGCGGCAACTGCTGCTGCTGCTTCTTCGGGAGGTACGCCTGGTTGAGGCACGAAGCGGAAAGCTGCGAGAAGGTCAGTATCTCTGGGTGTGTAATCGGGGGTATAGTACTTTAGTTTATAGTCCTGAACACCAGCGTCGTACCCAGCCTTGGCTTTAGACTGTGTTTTTGAGTAAGACATTAATATCTCCTTACTAGAGTTAAATTGAGAATCGTTTAAATTTCCACCATTCGTCCTATGGCAGTTTGCTCCCGTGAGAGTGCGTAAGGCAAAAATCATGCCTCAAGACTCAAAACGATGATTGACAGTAATCAAGACTGAAAGGCAAGCTTTGGAACTGAAAAAATGAAAAAAATTTTTGGTTCTATGCGTCACTGAGTCTTAAAACTGGGTTGCCCGCAAACTGCACGGGGCGCTGCAAAAAAACTTAAGAGGCAGAGTCCAAGAGTCAAATCAGATATCTCTTTATTTGGCTTTTTGGCGCTGGCTCCTTGGTGGAACATTTTTTGCTTTATATAAGTTAATCCTATCAGGAATTCTTCGTGTGAAGCCCTTGAGTGATGTCTTTAATTTAAACATAAAGTGCGTATCTACATTTACTTTTTTTTGAAAAAAATTTTTTGAAAAGCACCTTTTTTGGTTATAAATTCATATAAAAAATTTATATCACTCTAATAAGCTAGATATATCCTCTAGTACTTGTTTGCAATTGTTTTAGTTAGATCTAGTTGCTCAAACTCTTGCCAGCAAAATACTTGGGCAACAATATGCCAGTCAATTTATATTAATAAAACTAAGTATCTATTCTTTGATTTTGGGGATCAACTGGCACACTGTTAGCCTAAAAATGTTATGAATAGACGGCAATTTTAACAGTATTAAAACAATATTAGAAATCCTAATAGCAGATATATAAATAGAAAATCAATCAATTTTGATTGGGCTTTGTTATCAAGTTAGCTGTCGATTTAAATAGAGTATTTCTACTCATTGCTATTATTGCCAAACTCAGAAGTGGGCGGAGTGACTCCTTAGCGTTTAGCGGATTTGCTGATTCAGCCATGACAATAGCACTTGCTCTAGGGTGTGATTATTTTTGTGCATTTCCTGTTTGACCCATTGAGCGATCGCGTCAATAGCGGAGAAACTTTCGCCTGCCTTCCATTTGACATCAATGCCCATAGAGGTGAGGTGAGTGCCTTCGAGGGTTTGCAGGCTTACGGTTTTGGGGAATTTCTGCTTGAGGAGATCGGCAAGGCTGAAAATCTCGTCAATATCATCGTCAATAAATTTAATAAGTAAATTATGGGTGGTTTGGTAATTGGCGCTAACTAGCTGCTCAGTTTCCTTGGGGGTAGGGGTGAACTCCATTGATGACATTTCAGGGATAGTGTTGGAGAGTTCTTTAAAAAAAGGAATTGAGCGATCGGCGCTGTAGTTGTTGTAGGCAATGTAAATATTGCCTGCACGGGTGGGTTTATACAGACTATTAATTAATAGATGGATTTTGCAGCCCATGCTATGTCCCATACCAAACACAGGGAAATAGTCGAGAAATAGTTTGCTGCGTGCCTTGCGAAAGGACGTATGGACATCGCGGGCAATTTGGCGATGGTCAAAGGTGTTATTGAGAAAGGGGGTAGCCACGATCGCATAGTTATTTTGAGCAAGTTGCTCTAGCACACGGCTATAGGCAACCTGTGGGGCGGCTGCAAAAAATGCGCCGCCGAGAAAGTGAATTACACCTTTGGGTTTGGCTGGAGTCAAAACCCAATTTTCTTCAACCTGCTTCCATTGCATTGGCTTAGCTACTATTTGTGTTTTACACTTCTTTACATCTCTCCTATCTTAATCAATTCACCCATGGAATCAAATATTTTTACATCGCTGATCTTGCCGATCGCGCTAGGAACGATGATGCTTGGTATGGGTTTATCGCTTGTGCCAGAGGACTTTCAGCGAGTGGGAAAATATCCAAAAGCGGTCGCAATTGGGTTAATCAGTCAGTTGGTGGTGCTGCCACTGATTGGGTTGGCGATCGCTAAGCTTGTGCCGATGCAACCTGCGATCGCTACGGGTTTGATGATCTTGGCGTTATGTCCGGGGGGAGTTTCCTCAAACTTGGTCACATTTTTAGCGAAAGGTGATGTAGCCCTGAGCGTGACCTTAACGGCTTTAAGTAGCCTGATTACGATATTTACGATTCCTGTTTTTGCGAATCTGGCTAGCCAACATTTCTTTGGGCAGGGTGCGGCGGTTGAGTTGCCGATTGGGACAACAATTGGACAAATTTTTGTGATTACTTTTTTACCGATCGCGATCGGGATGAGTATTCGTCAGTTTGCGCCGAACCTATCGGCAAAGTTAGAAAAAGTAACCAGCATCTCGGCTGCCGTACTATTGGCAGTAATTATTTTGTTGCTGATCGTCAAAGAATGGAGTCGGTTGCCAGATTTTATTGTCCAAGTTGGGGTTGGGGTGTTGCTGTTAAATATCCTTTCGATGGCGGCAGGATTCTATTTGAGTAAATTTTTTCAGCTTAACCCTAAGCAACAAATCTGTATCAGTATTGAGGTGGGTTTGCAAAATGGAACTCTCGCGATCGCGATTACCGCAGGATTGCTCAATAATCCAGATATGGCGGTTCCTGCGGCAGTTTATAGCTTGCTGATGTATGTGACGGGCTGTTTAGCGATCAGCTATGGTCGTAAGTTAGCTGAAGCATAAAAAAGAGATGGCTACGCCATCTCTTTTTTATTTGTGTTTTATTCGCGATTAGGCTTGTCGGTGGCACGATTTAGCAACCATAGTGAGGTGACTAAGCCGACAAAGTGGGCAAAGATAATATTGAAACTGGCTTGAATAATCTGAAAGTCGAGGGGCTGAATTGTGAGATTAAAGTTGCCAGCACCAGCAAATACCCCCTGTTGCGATCGCAAGGTTAATGCACCCACAATCGAAGCAGCTCCGATCAAAGTAATCAACATCCCTAATAGATTGATGATGATACCAATTTTGATTTGAAATACGGTTTGGCTTTTGGTAGGGCGATCGGGCGATCGCAACTTTTTCGCCATTTGCGTATAGCGAAAATTCCAGAAAATACTTGCACCGAGTACGGCGATACCTGCCCATGCAAAACTCAATCCAGGCAGTGTGGCAGGGTTGCTATCTGCGCCTGTGGGCGTATTTGTCGTTGGTGCTTTTAATAAAACAAGTTGCAGCAAGACTAGCGCAGAAACTACGCATAAAACAACCTGTGTCCAAAAAGATACCCACCCCCAGCGCCGAAAGGCTAAAACGACACGCAACACATTTGGGGACACATCGCTGTTATCTTCTTCTTTTTTAGCGCTTTTTAGTTCTCTGGGCATATTGGGCTAGTCTGGCTAGTAAAAACTGTAAATACTATAGCGCTTTGCGCTTTCATCCCAAAAGTAAAAGGGCGCTCTGCGCCCCTTTAGTTAACAATTTGATTAACAATATTTTGAAACATCTTCGCCTTTATCAGCGAGATAACTAAGCGATCGAAAACGTAACCCCACGAGCTGATCGTATAGAGGATTAATTTCGCACATGGCGGGAATGTGCATGATTTTGCGTCCAAACAAGACGATATCGCGCTCGAAAGGACATTGAGCGGGTACAACCTTACAAATTAGGTTCGCCAGTCGGGAATCATGGATATCCATGTGATCGAGCCATTCCTTAACAGGCTCTAACAGATCAGGATGATGCTCTTCATGGTGTGAGGCGGATTCTAGTTTGATCCGCAATTCATTGATTGGAGTTATTTCTTGATCAAGTGCCGTGCAAAATTCTTGAATAATGCGATCTTCTGTATCTGTATATTTACCGTCGGCGAGTGCCATCATCACTGCCATCCGCAAAAAATTCTGCCCCACCCTGCGATCGCTACCCAATGCATCAGCCAGTTCTTGAGCGCTAATCGGTTCAAAACTTGAAATGGGAATTTCCTCGCCCCATTCATCACTATGGCTGATCTGATCAAAAAGGGTACGCTCTTGATCACTGTAATCATTGTCTGCGAGAGCCACGCTCATGAGTCCCCGCAACCAAGCTGAAATCTGCGCTTGTGTATAAGTCGGATGATCTGTTTTCATAACAAGTCAGTCTACAGGTTGACTAAATCATAGATTGCTTTGTCTTGCATTGGTGCAGTTATGGCATTAAGGAATGTTTAACAATTGGTGAGAGGAAGAAATGCGATCGCATTTCCCATAAATTCAAGGATAAAAATTCTAGGCATATAGCAATCCTAAATGGTTTGTGGAAGCGCACCCCGAAGGGGTGCGCTTCCACAAACCAAAAAATCTACAAATGATTTAGGACTGCTATAGAACAGTTAAATAGGGACAGGGCTGAATCTTCCATACTTATTAGGAATTAAGTATCAAATCCACTTAAAACCCAGTAAATTCGCTGGCATTGCGTAAGTCAAATTTATTCATAAACATTCTAATAAATAGCTTCCTTCGGTTTCACTAAATTGATTGCTCTCAATCCTGAAATCACTCCCGTACCAATTACCGCTCCTGACAAGCCACGCATCGCATTCTCTACAGGAATAATGGGGATGAGTGCATTCCAAATTGGTTCTGGCCAGTTAAAGAGATAATAGGTAAATGGAACTTGACTGAGGTGTGCAAGTCCACATATTGTCCAAGTACCGCCAAATATACCGATCGCAACTTTAATCAAACTATTGCTACTAATGAGATTAGTAAATAAATTCCGCGTTGGCAGCAAAAATAATAGTATGGCTGACCAATCGATGAAAGCGCCGAAAATGAATGTATTGATCGGAATACCATTACGAGCGATCGCTAAATAGGCATAGGCAGTTAACTCTAATCCAAATAAAGCTGTTAAGGCTAAAAACCAAAACTGCCGACTGCGATTTGTTCCCATAGAGCCTGCGGCAAAACTAGCAATCACAGCCCCCCAAATAGCGATCGCTGGGACGCTACCTGCTGTATGAGGGGCAAGGAAGATACCAATAAAAGTACCAATACCACTAGCTAAAGCACCTGCCAAAGGACCGAGTACCCAACCTAAAAGTGGATAAATACTTTGGCTGAGGGGGATACCTTTCCCAGAGCCAAGGGTAATGGAAAAGGGAATAAAGGCTAAAACGGTGGTGACAGCCGCAAGGACAATAATATAAGCGATCGGTGTGCCATCGATTGCTGCACCGCCTATAGCTCTAACTTCGCGCTCTTTACCTTCAGGAATATGGGTATCGGACATGGCAGTTTTTGGGGATTTTGTGGATTGAGTTTAACTGTGTTACAGCATTGGGTTGTAGCAGTGATTTTTATTTTATCGCAAGCAAGTAAAACTAAAAATTTAAAGAGTAGATATTATCCTTTATATAAAATATTTCTTACTAAAATATAATTATTGCTTGGATGATACTCGCTATTATCTTTGATATACAAGGGTTTACGAATATGTAGATAGTTACTATTATGAAAATCTAGCCCTAAATTATTGACTTTAATTCTCAAATAGGTTTAAGCTAATTTCAATAGTTATTGCGAGTGATTCTTTTTAATGCGTCGATTGTTGCCTCAAAAATTAATGATCAAAGCTCTATTTACACCTGCTAATTTATTTATAGCCTTAGGTTGTGTTGCTACTGTCAGCTTAACTGCCTGTAGCGACAACAACCAACCAAGTACATCTCAATCCACTCCATCAAATCAAGCAGTCACAAAGACTGCGGATAAGGAGCCTACTAAAGATAGTCAGCCTAAGTCAACGGCAGCAAGCCAAGCCCCACTTAAAGAAATCACGATCGCTTTTGCTACTCGTCGTGATACCAAGGATCTGCAAAGCAAGGTTGACCAAGTGTCTAGCATCCTATCGAAGGAAATTGGCATACCTGTCAAGGGAGTAATTGGTGACGAAACTGCATCAGTGGAAGCACTCAGAGCCAATCGTGCCAATGTTGCTTTTGTCAGTGGTCGTGCTGCCCTCAAAGCGGAAGATTTAGCGGGGGCAAAGATGTACCTTGCGGAAGTGCGTGAAGACTATTCAGGGGGTAAAACCTACAAATCTGTATTTGTCGTTCCCGAAGATAGTTCCTTAAAAACCTTGCCAGATCCACAGAAAAATCTGGAACAATTGCGTGGTAAGCGGATGGCTTTCACTTCTCGTTCCTCTGGCTCAGGATTTATTTTTCCTGTGAGTGAATTAGTGGGCTTGAAGTTTGTTGATGGTCCCGATCGCTTAGAGCAGTTCTTTGGGAAAGTGACCTACGGAGATGGCTACAGTAGCGCTTTGCAAGCCGTATTACGTGACCAAGCCGATGTCGCTGTAGTTTCCGAATATGCTTTGCTGCCACCTTGGATTACGGCGGAAGAAGGCAAGAAGCTCAGAGTTCTCCACGCTGTTTCTAATGTGCCTGCCCATGGAATTTCCATTGATGATAGTGTGCCTACGGATGTTCGTGAGAAGTTGATTACTGCCTTTTTAAAGCTGAATGAACCTGCAAATAATGAGCTATTCCGCAGTATGTACAATTCTACGCAACTCGTGAAGGTTGATCATGAAACCCACTTAGCGCCAATGCGGACTGCAATTCAACGGGCGGGACTAAAACCCTAATTCATCATTAGTAAACCCAAATTTACTAATGAAGTGTCTCGCAGAGCGAGACACTTCATTACTCATCAATAAGTTTAAATGTGACTTTAAATATATGGAACCATTATCAGATAGAAACTTGCCTGCGATCGCTTGCCATAATATCCGCACGGAATATCAATCTACCTTGCAGCGCCCAATCCTCAATGGAATTGATGTGCAAATCAATCATGGGGAATTTGTCGCTTTATTGGGAATGAATGGTGCTGGCAAATCAACTCTATTGCGATCGCTAGTTGGTTTAGTGCCAATTCAGCAAGGAGAAATTCAAATATGCGGAACATCGGTTGAGCAAAGACATATTGGCGAAGTTCGTAAAAATATTGGCTTCCTCTTTCAAGGTGGCGCTTTAGTCGATCAGCTTTCTTGTTTAGATAATGTACTCTGTGGCTGTTTAGGAGAACTAACTACATGGCAGAGTCTATGGGGATTTCCCAAAAGCGATCGCCGCGTTGCTATGCAGCTATTACAGAAAATGGGGTTACAAGAGCAAATCTATCAAAAAGCAAGACAACTAAGCGGTGGTCAACGCCAAAGGGTAGCGATCGCCCGCACCTTAATTCAATCACCCCATATTCTGCTAGCTGATGAACCCACTACTGGTTTAGATATCTCAGGCATTAATCAAGTGATGGATTCTCTTGCCGAAATGCACAGCCGAGGATTGACGGTGGTAGTGGTGTTGCATGATCTCGCCCTTGCCACTCAGTACGCTCAAAGAGCGATCATTCTTGACGCAGGGAAGGTCTGGTATGATGGGGACTGTCAAAATATTGAAAGACAGTTTGCGAGATTGCAAAGTCTGTCACAATTTCAGTCCGCTAACGCCGCCTAATGAAATTTACCGATCGGATTCACCCCACTATTTCTAAAATCACCTCAAACCAATACAATGTCTGGTTGGTTAGAGTTTTGGTAATTATTGGTTTAGGATGGGCTTATATCTGGTCATTGCAAGGGCTAAAAGTTAATCCCGAATTAATCAAAACCAGTCTTCCCTACATGACAGATTTTCTGTCACGACTGTTACCACCCGATCTCAGCATTTTAGATGTAGCAATTAAGGCGCTAATTGAGACTGTGCAAATGTCTCTCTGGGGAACGACAATTGGCGCAATTCTCTCCATTCCTTTAGCACTATTATCGGCTCGGAATCTATCCCCTATCTGGTTACGCTGGTTAGCTAGTCTTGTCCAAAATGCCGTCCGTTCTGTTCCATCGATTATTTTGGGACTATTTTTTGTAGCAGCGACAGGCTTAGGCGCACCCGCAGGAACTTTGGCCTTAGGAATTTATACGATTGGCTATTTGGCGAAGTTCTATCAAGAGGCAATCGAATCTGTAGATCAGCGATCGCTTGAATCTTTGCAAGTCAGCCGTGCTTCATGGTGGCAAATTGCCCAATATGGGGTGATGCCTCAAGTTTTGCCCCTCTGCCTTGGCTATACGCTTTATATGTTTGAGTACAATATTCGCGCTGCCTCTGTTTTAGGAGTGGTTGGCGCAGGGGGAATCGGCTTTGAGCTAGTCAGTTATATTCGTGGGTTTGAATATAACAAAGCCACAACAATGATGTTGGTTTTATTAGTTGTTGTAACTGCGATCGATGCGCTCAGCAGTCAATTGCGAAATAAATTTAAAGTAGATTGAATCAGAAATTTTTTGAAAGGTTGACTTCGTAAACCCTTCAAAAAATTTCTGGGTTCGCTATGGGCTACAAAGCGATGTGATTAACCTTGCTGTTTGATAATAGACTTCCCTGTGAGGCTATGGAAATAAAGGACACCCGCAGAGATTAGGAACGTGAAATAACCGATCGCTTGTCCTAGAAATAGGCGATCGCGAAAGCCAAACATCGCTTTGAGTAGAATGGCTGGGAATTTAGTATCAGGGAAAATATCATGGACATCCCAAACTAATCCCCCAAGCAAACAAGAACTCATTTCTGTAGCCGAAGCCGCAGGTAAACAAATAGCAGTTTGTGTTAGTTCTCCATAGGCAGCCACAGCTTTATCGAGATGCCCGATCGCACTGACTACTAAGCCTGCAACGATGAGTAGGAGAAAAATCCCCATTGCTTGAAAAAATACTCGGAGATTAATGCGAATTCCAAATTGAAAGAGGGCAATCCCGATCGCTACTGCACCGACTAAACCTGCGATCGCGCCGATAACTGGCACAATCCCCCCTTGCAGCTTTGCCGAAATGAAAATTACGACTTCAAAGCCTTCACGCAATACGGCAATTAAAATCAGCATAAACACTGCCCAACCTGCACTTTTTTCATTAGCGATCGCCTTACCAATTTGCCCTTCGATTTCTCCCTTGAGAGCTTTGGCATTTTCGGTCATCCAGACTAACATCCAACTCAACATGGCGATCGCGGTGATGCCTAAAACTCCCTGCCACAATTGCCCATAAAGAGCCGCCTGCATTGGTTCAGTATTTTCCACCTGTTTCACAAACCAATTGAGGAGCAGACCTACGATAAAACTCGCTAATATTCCTGTACCAATACCGCCAAATACCCAAGGATTGAGCGAACTGCGATCGACCTTTTTCAGATATGCCATCACAATTCCTACCACAAGGGCAGCTTCAACTCCCTCCCGTAGGGTAATCGCGAAAATTGGTAAAGCTGCACTAAAATCCATATCTAAGTTTTCCTAATAAAGTGTTTTTCAATGATTCCATACTAGTATTGTCTAGATGGATAGTGCTTCACCCCATCTATCCTCATCATATAAATCCTTCCTTTAGGACTACCCCAAATCGTGAAATAGAAAATAATGTTAACTTACTTTACTCTCTGCTAGCGGTCTTGAGATTGTACAAAGTAGATTTGCGATCGCATCATGTCAACGATCACTTCAAAAGGTAGAGATAAATTTACGGTTACTTGGTTTGTCTGTATAGTAGGAACTTTTTACGCTTGACAGGTTATTGCCTATTCTCTAATTTGCAACGAGATCGCCAAATAAATCGAAATCTCCCTCTGTTTCAAAGTTTGGCTTTAGCTACGTCATAGTCATCCTAAATAGGTGATCGCTAGGGAACACAAGTCACACCTAAACAATGGAATCACGAATTGAGATCTTGACTCGGAGCCATGTCACTGTCTCATCAAAAACTATTGAGAGAATTACCCATTTTGAATCAGGATTAGATAAGAAATAGTTTTTTACAGATAAGTGGTGCTTCTCGGAGCCAATCAGTGAGGTTTACCCGATTGTATTTCTGGACTGTCTAGGGATCAAAGTCCGAGACGTGATCAATAAATCACTTTACTTTGCCTTGGCGGTGAATATAGATGGATAAAAGGAATTACTGAGTCTTTCCATCTGACTCTTTGCTTGAACTTCCGATGGTTCAAATAGGGAAACTAATTACTCAAACTATCACTGCCTGCTTGTAATATTGCGGCTACGTATTCGGCAAATCCTTGTAAATGGCGTTTATCTTTTGGCTAAATCCATTGACTCATTTGTTGTTGTAGCTGAAGATATAAGTAGGGCATTTGTATAAGAACTTTTGTTGAGGAACTTGAGTATCCATCCTTTGCTCCTTTTATTTCTCTTAATCTCATTATGAGACTCTATTATCAACCCTTTCAAGACTTTTCTGCACCACTAAGCTGGAGCGCTTTATTTATCTCTTAGACTTGGATCCTACTCCGATTAAATCTCATTCTCATCTTCCTTTCGTTTGTTATTATAGTGCTGATTAATTACAAATTTTGTCCGCAGTATTGATTTAGAATATAGTTACAAAATTTAGCGGTCAACATATCATGATAAAATCGCAAAAACATATGTAATTACAATAATGTTACACTTCTTGTGGGCTGGTTATGTATTATACGAGAATAGCTACTCGATATATGAGTTTTCCAACTTAGAAATTGGTAAATGGGCAGAGTATTATCTTGGTCAAAAAACCAACTTTCATCAAACTAGTTGCTTGTTTGGTAAATTAACTGATAATCCTAATGATATATTGATAGGCCATCCGACTTGGCATGGTAGCAATGGCGTAGACGATCCAACAAAAGGGAAATCAATACGAAACTGGGTAAAAGACAATGCAATCAGTACAAAAGATTTAGCTCATCCAAATACATATATACTTATGCCTTGGGTTCCACATTTTCCTAAAGAATGGATAATGCCTTGCATAGATTATCAATTACTAAATGCGCAGAAAATATTTGCTTTGTGTGGCAATATCTGGATAGATCGCACGTTTGAGAAACAAGATGATTCCTTGCAATATGGTGTAAGAGATAAATTAGTACACTGTAATATGGGCATTGCATCTCAGAATTTCCCTATCCACAAAAAGACTTTTAATAAAATTGGAAATAGACAGCTACTTCATGTTAGCAATTTAGGTACTTATAAAGGATTTGATATCACTTGTAAAAGCTTAGTCAATGTTGAAACACTTTTGCATGTAGCAAGTTCTTCATTTAATGCACCTGTTGGTAAAGTTCAGGTAGATTTAGGGAATAATGATAAATTTGTCTTTAAGTTCCTTGGTACAATTAACAACAATGATCCTGAAATCAATTCTTGGATTGTAGATAACTGCGATTTTTATATCCATACTGCAACTATGGATGCACAAGCTACAACTATTCTAGAAAACTGTGCCAGAGGATTGATTCCGCTCATTACTCCTGAAAGTGGTTTTTCTAGTCCTCATGCGATCTATTTGACTCACGATCCCCATGAGAATCACAAGATTATAGAATGGGCTTTAAACTTACCAGAAGAAGACTTACTAAAGCGAAGTGAATTATTGAGAGAACAAATTGTTAAAGAGCATAACTGGGAAAGCATCTTCGGTAAAATTTGGGACGTAATCACCGAAGATATTGAATCTCGCAAAATTAAATCTCAATCGTAAATAATACTAATTGAAATACAATGTCATCTTTATCTAAAAACAATAAAATTGCCGACCAACACATTTATCTAGATAAGAATCAGCTACTAGAAATAGAGCAGAAAATTCGTATACAGAGGCATGTTGAACGATATGCTTTGTTACGGCAGTTTGCTAAAGGTGTGGTTTGTGATGCCGCTTGTGGTTGTGGATATGGTAGTTATTTACTCTCTACTAACCCTGATGTTACTTCTGTAATTGGCTTAGACTCGAATTCAGATATTATTGATTTTGCAAATAAAGAATATAGAGGTGATAAGACGCAGTTTTTTAACGTCAATATCAATGAATGGATTACTGATAAAGAAATAGATATGTTATTTTCTGTAGAAACAATTGAACATATAGAAGATCAAGACATACTACCAAATTTTTGCGATCGCAACAATATTAACCATGTCATATTAACCTACCCTTCTAAAAAAACTACTCACTATAACCCATATCACTTGTATGACTTCAATCTACAAGATATTTTCAATATTTTTAACAAGTTCACTTGTTATCGTCACTTTAATTGGGAATATGAATTTGATGTGGTTTTCTTAATTAGAAATCCATGATCAATGAAAAAATCACTCTAATTTGAATACATTTAATAATTTGTCTACTATATGACTCCAAGCAAAGTTTTGATGAATAAAAGATGAGCCATTAATTCGAGCGGACTCCCTAAAATTATCATTCTCTATGACAAAATGCATTAGTTCAATCAAATGCTCCAAGCTGGGATTCAGCCAAATTGCTTCATCATTCCAATCAGGTTTTACTAGCTCACTTTCAATATGTAAAGCAAAATCGGAGGTTGTAAAATCATCAGTTGAACCTCCATTTGTACAGATTACAGGTAATCCACAAGCCGCAGCTTCTAATACAGGTAGATTAAATCCTTCTGCTCCGTAGGGAGATACATAAACATCTGCTATTTGATATAACTTAGCCATCTCATTAAATGGCAATGGAATGCCTATATAGGTTAATCGGTCAATGACAAGAGCGGCTTCTTTATCAGTCAAAAAATTTTTTAAAGAGTTGATTAAAGACTCTCTACTTGTATATATACTATCTAGACCCTTTAAAATTAATCTAGAATTTGGATATTTTTCTAAAACTTTAGAAAAAGATTTTATAACGAGATCTACGCGTTTATTGTGAGACATAGATCCTATGTTTAAAAATACAAATTCATCTTCAAATCCAAACTGTTTTCTTAAAAATAATCTTTCTGTCTCTAATGCTGGTTTATATATGTTTGGGGCAATCCCATGTGGAACAACTACGATACGTTTTGGGTCTGCACCACTATTAATGAGACCATTCTTAGACCAATTTGAGGGCGTAATTAAAATAACATCAAACTTCTTATGAGCTTCTTCAAGTGAATAATTAGACCATAGGGCATCATTACCAATATAGCTTTGTTCGGAAGTTATGAAAACATAGGTTTGCTTTGAATTAGCCAAATCAAAGCAAAAAGGATAAGACATTCTTAATGTTACGTCAGAAAATTGATCTATTGCAGGAGAATTGATTTTTGATAATTCTAATTCTTCAATTGGACTAAACAATTTCTCATGAGGAACCCAAGTGTCTTTGTGGTAAGGTAGATCTTTATGAAAGAGTTCAATTCTTTCTATTTTTAGAATTTCAAGGCATTGGAATTGATTGATAATAGAATAGGAATGCGGTAAAAAACGCCATCCTTCAACTGTTAGTGAGTGTGTCATTAGTTTGCAGTTATATAATTGAGTATTGATTGATCTTTGTTTTTACTTTCTATCATTCAACAATGTTTTGAATATCTCATACATATCCTTAGCGAGCTTTTGGGGATTCCAGAGAGGAGCTAATGTATCAGGATGTTTAGATTGAATTAATCTCTCGCGGATTGAGTTTCTTAAATAGGTATCCGTCCCTAACTTAACTCCCCATTTAATATATTCTTCCCAGCTACTGGCAATGCCCTCATCTATACCAACTGATCGGAGAAATGAGTGACCCATTCTAGCAAACGATTGGCTTCCGACTCTAGTTACTACTGGTAGTCCTAACCAAAGGGCTTCAAGATTATGACTACCACCATTATAGGGATAAGAATCAAGATATATATCTGCCAGTAAATAAGTAGATCTATGTTCTTCTTCAGTTTTGTAACTACGCAAAAACTTGACTCTATCGTAATCTACACCTTGATTGCTACATTCTTGATAATAGATAGAACGAATAGCTTCGTTATCTCCTGAGCCTTTATGCATTAGTACTGCATTAGGGACGTGATTGAGAATGCTAATACAAGCGATTGCTCCTTCATGGTTGAATTTACGACCAGGAGCAGCAAACAGATAAGCAACTTGTTCAGGGGATATGCCTAGAACTGATCTCTGATGCTCTCTATCTATAGGCGTATGTTCAAAGCCTGCGATCGCCATATGTGAGTCAGGCAGTCTGACAAGCTTTTCTAGGTAATATTGATCGAATGACGATGGATGCGTATATTGGTCACAGAGAATATAGTTATCAGCAGAAATAAAAGGTGCGTCAAATCCTAACCACGAAATACAAACTGGCGCAAGCTTACGGTATAGAATATGAGTATTTAGCGGAATTGTTATTGAATCTAAATCTACCAATATATCTAGACTGTCTTGTAAAATGTCGCCAACTACTCTCTCTAGTCTATTGGAAAAAGTTCCTCCATCTTTTATGGGTAATTGTTTGTTATCATACCAATAATACTTTTCTGCAATCTCTTCAAACAGATGAGTTCGATCATCAGGTTCTATTTTGCCAGTATTGTAGAGATATACATGTGGTGTAAGACGAGATAACTCACTAATAACATCAAAGCTACACCAACCAACGGGGTGTCGCGTAAAATGGGGAGATATAAATCCAATTTTCAGTGGATGCTCCTCTCGGATAGTATATCTTTGTTGATAGGTATAATTTTTGATAGGATGAGAATTCTGCTTTGCTTGGATTATTTTTTCTTTATAAATTCCTCCAATAAACTTGTATAGGTTTGTATTAAGAGTAACATCATCCCTAATACTTGAAACAATAAACAAGAAATTATTATAAAGAACTTCTACTTCAATATTGGTTAAGATCTCGCCATGGTCTAATATATAAGTTTCTATCTCATTAAGTTTGGTCTTTACAAGATCACTTAGACCTGATTGAGTGTAGCTATTAATATAGTTAACTAAAGACCTTATCTTGTCATTCTTTTGACAAGCATCGAGAAACTGATCGGCTATTTCCCGACGCAGATTATAGTTGTGATATAAATTGCTATCAGAATTAGATAGAATATCATTATTAAAGTTCCAAAAAGCGCTACCAAAATCAGGCTTAATTTGTATGGCTTGCCTATAACAATCACTCGCTTCTTGCAATTGTTTAGTCTTACTAAATGTATAACCAAGATTACAATAGGCTTGAGCATTATCAGGATCAAGCTTGATCGCTGCTTGTAAAGTTGCAATGGCTTCTTGGTAGTTTCCTTGCTCTCCTAAAGTTGCACCAATAGAGCAAAGTGCTAATGAACTATTGGGATCAACCTCCAGCGCGGCTTGGTAACATTTAAGTGCTTCATCCCATTTGTTTTGCTCAAAGAAAACATTACCCAAAGCAAGGTGCGTCTCGATATCTTCAGGTGTCAATGTAAGAGCTTGAGACAAATAAGCAATAGCTTCTTCTGGTTTACCTTGGCGACTACAAGTCATACCCAAATTGTAAAGAGCATTCGCATGATGCGGCTTCAAAGCAATAGTTGCCAAAAAATTGACTATTGCTTGCTCTAAATCTCCTACATTACTAAAAGCTATACCCAAATTATAATAAGCATCAGCATATGCAGGATTTAATGAAATAGCTGTTTGGAAAGATAGAATTGCATCTTGTAATTTATCTTTTTGGGCAAATACAATTCCTTGAGTATTTTGAATTTCTGATTCTGCAATAAATAATGCGCGATCGCTTTCGGTATCTACCTCTACCTGTTGATCGTCTGATTCCAAATATTTTAACCACATCTGCTCATAGGCATTTTCCAGATCTTTTGTGAACTGTCTAGAATCCCACAGAGGCTCTGTTTGTCTACCTTGCCTCAGTTTCCACACAACTTGCTGACGAAGTTCTGTATCAATTCCTAATCTTACCCCCCATTCTACATATTCCTCATCTGTCCAAGCTATTCCTTCTGTTATGCCAGCATTAATCATCATGGTATAGCTATTGCGAGCGACAAACTGTTCACCGACCCTTGTTACAATTGGGATTCCCATCCACAGAGTTTCCATAGTGTGTGTTGCACCATTATAGGGATAGGTATCTAAAACAATATCAGCAATACCCATATTGGCACGATGTTCACGTTCTCCATTTGTGTATGGCAAGAATACTAATCTATCCGTACTAACACCTTCTGATTCTGCTATGCGATAGAAGAATTCTTGTAGAGAGACTGTATTCCCAAATCCTTTAAGTAATAAGTAGCTATTGGGAACAAGTTTGATAATACGCATTTGTAAGCGAATTGTATGTGGATGGCGTTTCATAGCAGCTTGTGAGCTGTAATAAACTACTGCGTCCTTAGGAATATTTAGTAAGTCTCGGCGGATAGTTGGAGCTGACACTTCAAACCCATCAACAGCTAGATAAGTATGTGGCAACCGCCAGATTTTTTCAATGTAGTAGTCTTCAGCTGATTCTGGTAAAACATAGGGATCGGCAATAAAATAGTCAACAGATGGTTGTCCAACAGCATCCCAACCTAACCATGTTATCTGTATAGGGGCTGGTTTAAGGGCAAGCACTCCAGAGGTAAGAGCCGTGGTAATACTGTCTAGATCGATAAGGATATCAATGCCATCTTGCTGAATTTGATTGGCTAGATCTACTGGATTATAGGATTTCTCTCGATAAGTCTTATGGAATTGCTTCTCGTACCATAACTGTAGAACATCATTTTCTTGGAAATTTCCTAAGTACCCATAAATCTCGAAGCGATCGCGATCATGATATTGAATTAACCACCTTGCTAAGAAGCCAACTGAGTGTCTTCTTAGGTAATTAGATAGATATCCAATTCGTATTGGTCGATTAGGTTGATGGCTTCTCTTTCTAATAGATAGCCGTTTTTTATAATTCTCAATGTTTTCTTTCTCACTAGCATAGATTCTATCGTATGCTAATTGTCTTACAGCTTGCCTGATGGCATGAGCCTCTCTAGGATTATCGCTAAAGTAAGGGGCATAATAACCTGTAACCTGCAAATAGTAACTCGCTTCCTTAAGAGATAGACTATTTGAACCTTCATTAACTAGTTCCCAGAAATATTGATCGCATTCTTGATGGACTTTAGCAGCTTCTTCCCAGTAATCACAATTGTATATTAAAGCTTTGATAAGCCATTGGCTTGCGAGTACTTTATAGATTGCTTTGCTATTGTTGGATAAGACTAAAGAATGAAAATATTTAGCAATTCTTATGGATTCCTCATTGTTGCCTTGATAGTTAAAATCTATTAAGTATAGAAGTATTTCGGGATTATCTGGGTCTACAAGTAATCCTATTTCTAATATTTCTATAGCAACGTTCGGATAATTAATTAAATTACCACTAGCTCTTAATAGTTGCTCGATAATTTCTTCTTTATAATCTATATGAGCGAGACAAATGCTTTTTAAAAATCCAACAACTACTTGATCTGGCAATTTAAAAGAGATAATTTTTCCTATTATCTCTTTTAACAGATGTGATTCAATTGGGAAGAATTCTCCTGAATCAAGTAAATCGATAACTCCTACATTGACTAGCTCTTCAGGTGTAAATGTTTGAAGTTTAATATAGATTAAGATAATAGAAACAAGATTAGCGAGACTATTTGGATTCACTACTTGGTGGCTATACCGAATAGCTAGTGCTTCTTGAGCGCAGTCTAGAGATACTAATCTATCCGCTTCATTATCTAAAATTTGACATAGCTCTTCTGTCCATTGACTAATTTGGTCTATGTCATCATTATCTATAGCCAATAACCAAGTCATTTGAGCATCGTTTTCCTTGCCCTGTAATAACTGGCACAGACCAAGATACCAATAGTTTGTTTTGCTTATATTGTCTAAGGTCAGTAATGTCTCGTAAATATTTTCTGCAACATCATATTTACCTTCAAGGTAATAATTATGAGCTTCCTTGGCTAGTTCAGATGGATGGATAGATTCAGGAGAAAAAGACATTTCGATGTTCATAAAATCTATATACGTTAGAACTAAAAACACGATTATTGTATATCAGTTTACAAATAAGCATATGTTCATTTGTAAACAAAAAAGCACTTTCGGCAATGTCTTAGGAAAGTTTATTCTGTCTTAGACAAAATAAACATCGCTATTATACTAATGGTAGATAGGATAAGTTGATAATAGCTAGCCTAAATCAATAGTAAGCAGAAGGTGGGTTAATTACTCACCCTCTGCTTAGTTTAAGCCTTTTGAGGATTAAAAGGGAGAAATTGTTGAAAGCGCGAAAACTCGCTTTCAACAATTTCTCTGGGTTTCAATCCAGCACAAAGCACTGTATTGTATTTAATGATAAATTCTCCAACGCTTTGCAGCGAAAGATAGAAGTTGCCATACTAAACAATGTGTGCAAACAAAATATTTTCTAAAACCCGTTCGCTTGCGACAGGGTAGTTAATTCAGTAGCACTTTCTTGATGCTCGACCAAATAATCAATGGACACATCTAATTTGATTAGTTAACTGCAACAAATCCACTGTTACCAGTAACAACTGCTGGAGCCGCATTGGTTGCAATTACAAAAGAGTTAGCTAAAGTTACACTACCAGTCGCGATACCACCGTTAACGTTAGCGAGAGTGCCTTCTCCAAGGGTAGCCAAAGTTGTAGCTTCATTACTACCAGCAGGAGTGGATACACTAACAGCACCAACGTAAGTTTTCAAGTTAGTTGCAGAAGGTAGACCTCTACTAAAAGCATTTGCGTTTGTGCCGACTGCACCTTTGGTAGAACCAGTTGTAGCATAAGCGTAGTTAGAGGTACTAGAAGCAATACCTAGAGCCAATGTAGGAAGGTCAGTGGCAAACTGCTGCTTTTCTAGGTAGTAAGCTTGTTGAGAACGGTTTGCGGAACCAACATAAGACTTAGCTTCAGATTGACGAGCTTTCGATGCTTGGTTTAGGAATGAAGGAAGTGCGATCGCTGCAAGAATACCGATGATGATGATAACAACGAGAAGTTCGATCAGGGTGAAGCCTTTTTCATCATTCTTCTTGTTGAGGATATGTTGAATGAGCTTGGTCTTGAATTCAGATTTCATGATTCTTTAATCCCGTGTATGTCTAAGGATGTCAATCAAGGCAACGATTGTAAGCTTGCCTTAATTATTTGGATTAATTAAGGCAATGGAAGAAGAATCTTTTCTCATAAGATTCAGATGTGTTTTTCCATTCCACAGTTACACTAATAGAGAGGGTGGGTAATACCCCACCCTCTCTATTAGTGTAACTATTCAATATTGTATGTAATGAGTAACAGATTATGGAGAGAGTCCAAATTAGCAAACATTACAATGGATACATCTAATTTGATTAGTTAACTGCAACAAATCCACTGTTACCAGTAACAACTGCTGGAGCCGCATTGGTTGCAATTACAAAAGAGTTAGCTAAAGTTACACTACCAGTCGCGATACCACCGTTAACGTTAGCGAGAGTGCCTTCTCCAAGGGTAGCCAAAGTTGTAGCTTCATTACTACCAGCAGGAGTGGATACACTAACAGCACCAACGTAAGTTTTCAAGTTAGTTGCAGAAGGTAGACCAGTACTAAAAGCATTTGCGTTTGTGCCGACTGCACCTTTGGTAGAACCAGTTGTAGCATAAGCGTAGTTAGAGGTACTAGAAGCAATACCTAGAGCCAATGTAGGAAGGTCAGTGGCAAACTGCTGCTTTTCTAGGTAGTAAGCTTGTTGAGAACGGTTTGCGGAACCAACATAAGACTTAGCTTCAGATTGACGAGCTTTCGATGCTTGGTTTAGGAATGAAGGAAGTGCGATCGCTGCAAGAATACCGATGATGATGATAACAACGAGAAGTTCGATCAGGGTGAAGCCTTTTTCATCATTCTTCTTGTTGAGGATGTGTTGAATGAGCTTGGTCTTGAATTCAGATTTCATAATTCTTTATCCCGTGTACGTCAAGAACGTTAACTGTTTGGTTGTGAAAATAACTTACCCACAAAAAAACAGGATGATATCACTGAGAGAAAAAATATTTTTGGGAAAGTTTTCTGCTGGGCTTACTTAAATTTCGCAGAACGAAATAAAGAAGAAGAGACTCACTATCTCTTCTTCTTTATCTAATGGATTCTATTACTGGTCAATGGTGAAGTTAACAGGACAGACCATTGTTTGACTGGTAATATTCAGAGATCCAGGCGCAGGAATAAAACTTGGAGAATTCGCAACACAAAAAACTGTATCGATTCTGACGACTCCAGGTATACCAACAACGCCAACATAAGACTTAATAGTATTCGCAGCAGATGGCGTTGCCACATTTGTCACAATTTGATCCAATTGGATTGGGCTAGTATTACCATTTATATCGCCTGTAACAATGCCATAAGTAAAATTGGAAGATGATGTATTTGCGCCTAAACTTAATTGAGACATAGTGCCCGCAAATATCTGCTTTTCTAGGTAATATGCCTGTTGTAACCGACTCATTGTCCCAATATAGGATTTAGCTTCAGCATATCGGGCTTTGTTAGCTTGATTGAGAAATGATGGCAGGGCGATCGCAGCCAGAATGCCGATAATAATCATTGTGACGAGCAACTCAATTAACGTAAATCCCCACGCATTGAGGTTTTGAGCATTGCGGAATCGGCGATTGCGAAGCCCTAAACCAACGATATATTCCAACGTATTGAATACCACTTTCCCATACCTGCGACGAACTTTGACCCCTTGTCCTAATGATCAATTTACCCATTTTTTCGTCATTTAAAGCGATCCCAAATATTAAGTATTCTTATTTCGAGGTCGATCGCTTCTCTATCGTTACAAAATACATCGGCGGTGAGGCGGCGATCGCCACATAACCCAATTACCAACACATTAATATGCTCAATATAGGCAGCATTTAGCGCTGCTTTGCCTTCTTCGTAGACAAGGGGGATTCCAGGTTGAATGATTGCAAGATTTTGAAAAAATTGATTAGTACTGGCAAAGCACCGATCTATATATTGATTGAGTAAGTCAAAGTCTACCTCGGTTTTGCCTTGGATATCACCGAGGGTATAGGCGATCATATCGATGGGGGTGCGATCGCTAATAAAAGGTGTTGCAGAATTTTGCCAGATTTGTTCGGCAGCATCTAGGACATGATTTTGGACAAATAGCCGCGTTTTAAAATCCATTGGTTCCGCAGGATCTAAACCTAGATGGGCAAAAACTTGGCTAGTGGTGGTACGGATAAAGGGAATATTGAGGCGATCTGCTAGGGCGATCGCTAATGTGGTTTTTCCAGTGCGATGCGCCCCACACAGACCGAGATTACCATTAAGCTTAAAGTTCATCGTCAGGGTCTATACCTAATTCTCGTAAACGAGCAGCAAGACGATTTGCACGTTGGCTTTCTTGTTCGGCACGTTGACTTTCTTGTTCGGCACGTTGACGCTGAATTTCGGCGCGTTTTCGTTCTTGCTCAGCGCGTTGTTGTTCTTGCCAAACTTGGATTTTTGATTGTTGTAAACGACGATCCAACTCGATCGAAGATAAGAATCTCTGACCATCAGGGCGAGATAACACTAGTTCTTGTCCAGTTGTCCAGTCAAATCTAATACCCAAAAGTGGGCTAACCCAATCCATCATTGATGGTATTTTGACTAGGCGATCGCCCACCCTTTGCCAACCTTCTAGGATCATCTCGTCTGGATCGTAAATGTAATATTCTTTAACGCCATAAGTTTCATAAAAATCAAATTTTTCTTCAAGGGAATCAATCCCTCGGCGATCTTTATTGCTAGGCGATAAAATCTCAAATACGATTTGGGGAGCAATATTATCTTCTAACCATTGCTTATAGGAGCCTCGCCGCCCCTTGGGTCTACCAATTGCCACCATTACATTTGGGGCAAATCGTTTTTGGGTATGGCGGACGGGATACCAGAGCAAATCCCCTGCAATAAACACATTTGGATCATCAGCAAACATGATCTCTAGATTTTCTTTAATAATTACGATCCAGCGATACTGTTCGGTGTTGTCAGACATGGGATTGCCATCACTGTCGGGATAGTCGATCTCTGGAAGTGTATTTGACGTGATCGCTGCTTCAGGGGTTAAAGGTTGCAGAGTCATAGATTTGCCCTCGCCAAAACCTGTAAATATGCAATCTATTCTACAACCACTCTAAATCCCGAATACTTGTTTGGCTCTGGCAAGATAGGCTTGGCGATCGTCTAGACCATTCAGCCCGCCGTTGATAATGCGGGTAATTTGGAGGACATCATCATTATCGGCATAGTCATTGAGTGATCGCGTATCCCAATACCAACCTGCACTGAGACAAGCAAGGTCAAAATCAGCTAAACGTTGAGGATTATTGATCAAGTCCACACCGAGGGCTTGACCGCACGCAGCATAGTTAGAACGTCCTGTCACTTGGATTAAGCCACGACCTTTAAATCTCACCCCATCGCCTGCTTTGGTATTACCTAGATCTCTGCGTCCTTCATAATCTGCACCAGAGGCATATTCTTCATTGGTATTAAAGGCATCACTTTCATGGGCGATCTGGGCAATGAAATGCGACTTGCGTAATGGCGTAGTAATACCATAGCGCTGCATGGTTGTATTCAAGTTAGGGAGCAATTGGTTTAGGCGATTGGAATTGGAATAGGGAGCGATCGCTCTTAATTGATCTTGGGTAATTACAGGGGCATTAACTTCAGCTTTGGGATATAAACCTGCATAGGGTTCTTGATCAGCAGCACGAGGGGGCAAATTATTTAAGATCCGAATCGTACTATCGACTAGTACATCTTTGGGATTGAAATCATCCTTCAAAACATCAATTAACTGTTGTAAACGCTTGGCAACTAATTGACGGGATGCGACAAGATTGGGGGCTGGATAAAGACCTTCATAGGGTTTGCGAAGGATAGGACGCAGTGGCAATCCGCTCATAGCACGAACTAAGTCATCAATTTTGCTATCAGCATCGGTGTACTTGGGATCGGTAATCTTAGTGATCGCGGCAACTAACGTTTGGGATGCTTGCTTGCGCCATGTCGCAAGATCTGCGGGTGCAAATAGTCCTGAATAGGGAGCGCGACCTGTGGGGCGTGATGGCAATTGGCGAATAAAACGAATCAAGTCATCGATCGCGCCATCATAGACGCTACCTTCAATATTCTGAATTTTGGGCACTAAAGTTTGGAGGGTCAAGGCGGCACGATTGCGCCAAGTTGGGAGATCTGCCGCAGGAAAAATACCTGCATAGGGCTGTCGCGCCTCGGGACGAGCAGGTAAATTATTCAGCGTTCTTACCAGATCATCGACTAAACCATCATTAGCAGTGGGAGCATTGCCTGCTATTTTCGGAACAAGAAAGGCAAGGGTTGCCGCAGCTTGCAATCGCCAAATCTCAATTTGTTTCATCGTCTTAGGGGGATGTAATAGAGATCTACATCAGTCTCTATTACATCATTATTTAATGAAACGCCCAAAAATCAATTTTACGAAGAAAGAATAACGGAAGAAGATTTTGCCAAGAGCACTCACAATCACCTTGCGTAAACTGATGATCGCAATTGGTAGATATGGTTCAGCAAAATTTTGGATGCTGTCTATGCTGAGCTTCAACGGTGCGTTGGCGGGTAAGGCAAAATTAACAGCTAGCCAACTCAAAATTAAAGCGGCAATAAACACGATCGCCACAATTTGGAGAAAACGGCTTTCTAAAATCGCAACTAACCACTTACCGATATCCAGTAATGACTTTGGTACATCAGGTAATTGAAAGGGCAACTTAGAGATCAGCCACCAAATGATCAACACTGTAATTGGAGCGACAATGATAATGCTCCAACAATTACCGATGAGAGCATCTGACAAGTGGAAATGTTGTCGTAATGGCTCACACCATGTCAAAACAGTCACCATTGAAATAGTGGCGATCGCAAAAGGGCGCAATTTTGCCTCAACATAATCCTCAATCGCTGTAATAAATTGGCGAGAAATTTGTCCAACGATAAAACTATGGGCTTTTAAAATGCGATCGCTGAGGGGGTGCTGCAAAATATCTTGACAAACCTTTTGACTGAGATCACCATCGACATTCATTAATGTCCTTAGGATTGGCGCTTGCTTTGTCTCTGACAATTGAGTCGCACCTGCATTCCTAGACTTATCAGGTAAATCGTTGTAATAAGTCCAAATAGTAATCGCGCCCTGACTTGAGGGGGTAATGCCAACACTCGAAGCTAAGACTTGCAATAATTCCTGATTATTGAATTTATAGATAATGTCCCCATCACGATTATGGCGATCGCTAAACCCTGAAGTATCCTCCTCAATTTGAGCCAAAACTTTTGGGTTAAGACGCACAATAATTTCTTCTTCGACAATAGCCAACCACTCAGGCGCAGCCACCTTAACTCCATATTGCTATATAGGATTTTTTAAACTTGAGCGTGCTTTGCACGCTCAAGTTTACTAGGATTTTTTAGAATTGAGAGCGCAAAGTACGTTCACTCTATTTGGATCTCTATTTGGATCTAAATGGCATCAAACTTTTTACTAGATTTACACAGGTTTCAATCAAGCCTGACCATTGTTTTTGAGCATTTTCTACACCTTGGCGATGCAGATCAAAAATAAGCTGGGTCATCTTGGGATCGATTTTGCTTTTACTAGGCATGAACAAATCATCAACAAAGCGATTAGTCAAATCTCCATCAAGAGCAAACCTTGTCTGGGCATAAATGCGATCGCCATTCAAAACTGACTGTTCAAATTCCCACATCTTTCGGAAATAACGAATTGCTTGACCGTCAATAATGACATTGCCCTTAGCATCTGTTTTGAGTTCCAATTTTCTCAACTGCCTAGACAATTCGATATAGCAAGATTCTTCTAAAAGAAATTTTTCTTTTTCGCTTTGATCTAGGGAATTTTTTCGCTCATTAAAAATAAACTCAGCCTCTTTGTAGATCTCTAGGTCTTGGTTATAGTGAGTTAGCTCTGCTCGATACTCTTCTATAATTGCAGCCTCTTTAGGTAGTAGAGGTGTTGATGTTTGCTGAGGCAGAGAAAAACCTTTTTGCTTAAGTTGGGTACTGCGATCAAGGAGGGATTCCTTTACATCTTGTAGTCCCTCCTCAGTTTTGTACTTAATATTGTCGGTTAACTGACGATAAAACTCATTAGCATCAAACTTTTTCATCGGAATATTACCGACGATCATTGTATTCACTTCTAGGGAAGTAATTTCTTCTAGAACATCCTTCAGGGTTTCACGAAAGTTGTTCAGGGATGTACTTTGTCCCTCACCGTCTTTGGATGGTGCTGTTGTCGCTTTATTGTCTTTACCAACAATCGTCAAATCCGATGCTGACTTATTAGTCGGCTTGTCACGCCTAGACTTTATCTGATTCGCAGCATCTTCGGCATTCCTTGAATTGCTTGTAGCCCTATCAACTTGCATACAGATTCCTAAGCGCTCCTACGCGCCAAACTAGACGTAACTGGGTAAGCGATCGCTACTCAAACTGGCAGAGTTTGCAGATTCATGTTCACCTGCTAGTAGCCCTGTAACTTTCTGACCAATATCTACTAAGGTTTTGAGATTATTAGCGATCGTCTCTGCGCCCTTCTCGACTTGGGTTTCATGAAATCCGCGTAACTCAGCATAGGGAGAACCCTGTAAAAAATCTGCGCCAATTTCATTCTCGATGTCACCATCAATTAAATTAATCGTTGTTTTTAAACGATTACCGGGCTTATGGGTGGTATCTCCTTCATGGGCAACCCAAGTCACAATTTCTAATTCCACCAAATCTGAGAAAACTTCCATCAAAGCATCGCCAAAGTTTTTAGATTCCTTGAGTTTGCTTTGAAAACGTACTGATGCAGTTGCAGTTGCTGTAACCGTTACTGAAGAATTGGCATATGTCATAATTGATAACCGATATATATTGGTGAAGATAGCTAAAGCTTAAGCCAGTTAAACAGACTAAGCCATAGATTTAATTTTCCTTTAATCGCCTAGTAGTGCAATTGCTCACAATACAAAACTCACAATCAAAAACTTATAAATTAATTTTCTATCAATTAAATATAATTGGGTGGATTTAAGTAATCTTTAAGTAATTTTTAATGATAATCAGATAACTCAATTAATTCCATCGGCACAAAACTTTCCTGTGGTAGCAAAATTAATTGTGAGTAAATGAGCTTACCACTCATATCTATGCGGTTAATGGCAATTCCCATAGGTCGCGGCAGTTGTGCAGCATAGGAATCAGCATAATAGCGATAAATTTGTTTGGCGGCTCTGACAATCATCGGATCGACCTTTTTAGCGACAGTTTCGGGCTGGCGCTCAGGTTGCTCAAGGCGTTGGGCGGCATATGTCACAATGTAGTCCCCTTAAAATTGACTGTTCTTTTGCCTTTGGAAAAGCTGCATCAGGACTGTAGCTGACTTTGTTTTTTTTGGCAAGATTTGAGCTTAGGATTATACATTAATTGATATTTTTTGATCTGCCATTTATTTAAAAATTGGCAAAATTTAATTGACCCACAAATTAGCCTTCAGCACCAGCTAATTTAATCCTAAACAGCTTGCTATAAAAGATTTGGGGAAAATCGACATAGCCTTTGTCTCGAATACTAGAAACAACATCAATTAAATAGCCGACAAATTCTGTATTTTCTAAGGTCATTTCATAGCTCATGTCAGCATCACCTTCAAAGGTGACTCGACATAGTGTGATGTCGGCGGGTAAATTTGCCACACGCCACACTGCCATAAAAGAAATTGCGGGACTACCCTCAACATGACGTTCGCCCGTGATTTCACCTTGCTTATATAAAGAAATTGCATAGGGGAGAGCTTGACGCTTATTGGGCTCTCGGTAATAGGGCATGTAGATGGAAACTTCTTGCGGAGGAGCAGCTTTGAGTTCGATCGCCATAGATGTGGAGTCTCTATATGAGGTATGCCTAAATTTTTACAACAAAGAGTAGCAGATTTTAATTAATTAATTGTTTAACCCGCTTAAAGCGGGTTAAACAATTAATTATGGGGAAACGCGATCAATTACTTTAATTTTGCCGTCGGGTTGTACTTCCCATACGTCATAACTACCTTTGACATCGCCATATTCATCGAGATCAACATTGCCGCTTGCACCTTGATAGTCAATGTCTTTGCCATCTTTGACTAACTTGATGGCTTCACAAACATCACTGACTTCTTGTCCAGGGGCATTAGCCACTTCACGAATCTTGCTCTTGATGCCTTCGCCAGTACCATCTTTAGCAGCCTCGGCAGCGATCGCAATCAGTGCCGCCGCATCATAGGAATGGGGCACAAATGCGCCAAGGTCTTGACCAGTCTTTTCTTTGAAGGCTTTAGTAAAGGTGTCAAGGGACTTGCCATCGGCTCCAGGAACAGTCCCAAGTGCGCCCGCGAGGATGAGCTTGCCTTCAGGTGTGTTGCCAATAAGTTTAGGAAAGTCTTCAGTTTTTACGCCATCTGTCAACAAGATTTTGACATCTTTAGTTAAACCTTGCTCAAAGGCTGCCTTAATTACTGCACCACCAGAATCGGGATAGAGAATTGCAGCAACTGCATCGGGTTTGCTACCAAATGCACCCTTCGCTTCAGATTCAAAGGTGGTTGCCTTAGGATCGTAGCGAGTGGGCTTATTTTTGTTCACGATTGTGCCACCGAGCTTTTCAAAGGCTGCCACGAAGGATTTCTCAAAACCTACGCCATAGTCATTGTTAATTACGAGGGTGGCGACTTTGCGGGCACCTTTTTTGTAAGCAAGATTAGCAAGGGCAAGAGCTTGATAGGTGTCAGGTGGGGCAGTGCGATACCAATAGCCATTAAATTCGCCTTTCTTGGCTCGTTCGGTAAATACAGGGCTGGTGCTACCGGGGGAAACCATGACGACTTTATTGGGGACAGCGATCGCTAAGGCTGCGGTTGATACACTACTAGCAAATGCACCAACGATACCGCCAACGTTATCGACCTTCACTAATTTGGTAGTTGCTTCTGCACCTGCGGGGGGATCGGTGCGATCATCTTCCTTAAAATAAGCGATCGGCTTACCAAGGACACCACCACATTTATTTACTGTATCGACAAGGAAATCTATGGATTTGATCATCGGTGCGCCAATCGACGAGAGATCTCCTGTAGCGGGTAGTACGGCTCCTAAACGCAGGGTGTCTTTTACGCCGCCACCACCCGAACCTGTGGTAGTTGGGGCTGTGGATTTGGTCGAACTAGTTGGACTGGAGCTATTTGAAGTTGGTGGGGTGTTAGGCTGACAGGCTACGATCCAAATCGTGGTTACGGTAGCGAGTAGAGCCAGACAAAGTGTTGAGAAAAACCTTTTAGTCATGGTTACGATGAACTACGATCATGTTGATAAAGTTGCTGTAATTGTATCTGCAAAGCTCATGTCATCCACCATTGATCCACGCCGCCAAAGGGAATTAGTCCGTTTATTAGCACAAATGGGGTTAGAGCAAGCAAAATTAGAACAGGTCAAACCTCATGGTTTTGATTGGTTATTAATCGATCGCGCTTTGGTACATCCCAGCTTTTCGACTGCCTATAACAACGATCAATTGGAATTTGTCGGTGATAGTGTCTTGCGTCTATCGGTGAGTTTATTTTTGCAAGAACGTTATGGCGATCGCTCTGTGGGGGATTTAGCAGCTTTGCGATCGCATCTAGTCAGTGACAAGACTTTAGCAGAAATCGCCAGTAGCTATGAATTACAAAAGTATGTCGTAGTGTCTAATGCCGCAAGGAATGATTCGCAGGCTTTGCGATCTCTACTTGCCGATGCCCTTGAAGCTTTAATGGCATCGCTATATATCAACACCCAAGATTTAGCCTTTATTCGTAAATGGCTTGATCCTCATATGCAGAGGTTTTCGGAAGCGTTACTTTCTATTCCTGCATTGGGTAATTACAAAGTTGCGTTACAGGAGTTAACACAGGGACGCTGGAAACGCTTGCCTGAATATCGTAATGTGCCATCAGAGGGCAGTAATTTGTTTTCTGTGGAAGTATGGTTTGATGAGCGCTGTTGGGGCAAGGGACAGGGCAAAAGTATTAAAGCCGCACAACAGGAAGCCGCCGCGATCGCTCTCCAAGAGATGTCTAAACTAGAAATTTAACGCGAATTCGGGATAATTTGAAACGGGCTTTGAGATCTCTCAAAGCCCAAAAGTAAAAGCCTTGATATGCAAGGCTTTTACTTTTGGGCTTTTAAAATTTGCCAGATTAACCC
Organism: Pseudanabaena yagii GIHE-NHR1; assembly: GCF_012863495.1. Classification (NCBI taxonomy): domain Bacteria; kingdom Bacillati; phylum Cyanobacteriota; class Cyanophyceae; order Pseudanabaenales; family Pseudanabaenaceae; genus Pseudanabaena; species Pseudanabaena yagii. The sequence continues at coordinate 2,371,319 of NZ_JAAVJL010000001.1, read as the reverse complement.
GAACTGACGTTACTTAAAAAACTGGTGTTACGTGGAACTCAGGATATAAATTTTTTGCTGCTAGCACAGCGGGGCAACCAAGGGGGATTGCCCGTACCTGAATAATTTAAATTTTGGTAGGGGCTGAGCCCCCGTGCCAGCCCCAATCCTTCAACATCGCAGGAATTCCTTCCACGTAACATCAGTTAAAAATTAAGAAGTGGCGCAAAGCTTCATTTTTTATTTTTCTCTCTTCGGATATTTGGTAAATTCCCAAACTATTTATTAAGATTCATAGGTAGGTGTATAAATACTTAGTGCCAAATCGTAAATTTTTCTACAAATACAGAGTAAGCATCGTAATATTTCTTAGTGTGCTACTTTAATTTGTTTAATCAATCCTTAAGATTGGTGCTTCGTGTGGTAAGAAGGAGTCAAGAGTCATTCTGATACTAATAGCGATCCTAGCCGTCCTGAACACTGTGGCAGCAGTGTGGCTACTACTTTATGGGCTAAATGCTTATTGGCTCACTGCTGTCCATAAGCCTAGACGTTCTCTGCGGAAACAGCTTGTTTTGCCGAAGCTCAGCCCTGCCAGAGAATACCAAACAGCCCAAGTTACAGCGTCGCCGTCATCGAGTTCAGGGGCGATCGCTGTCAATAACTTCGATAATTTCGATAACTTTGATCAATTTCGCCTCGACAAAAGCTTTGCCAGCAACTTTTCCAATTACGTGTTGGCAGTCGATCCCTCTGAACATTACGCAGTTGCGACAGAAGCCTTGCCTGTTGTCACAGTACAGCTACCAATTTTTAATGAGCGCTATGTTTCGCGCCGATTAGTAGATGCAGTTTGCAAGCTGGACTATCCACGCGATCGGATGCAAATTCAAGTACTGGATGACTCCACTGACGACACTCAGACCCTTCTTAGTGAAACTGTCCAAGAGTATCAAAATAAAGGTTTTTGGATTGAATATATCCATCGTGTCAACCGTTCTGGCTTTAAAGCTGGTGCTTTGCAAGATGCGATGCCTTTGGTGCAGGGAAATTACATTGCGATTTTTGATGCAGATTTTATCCCCTCGACAAATTGGCTCAAGGATACAATCCGTCATTATGTGAATAATCCTGATGCCAAGGTTGCCGTTGTCCAAACCCGTTGGGGACATGTCAACTCCGAGTATTCATTGCTGACGAAGTTGCAATCAACAGGCATTGATGGTCACTTTGCGATCGAGCAACAGGCGCGTTGCAATAACGACTATTTCTTGAATTTTAATGGTACTGCGGGTATTTGGAACCGCCAAGCGATTATTGATGCGGGTGGCTGGCATGCCGACACCCTCGCCGAAGATATGGACTTGAGCTATCGTGCTCAACTCAAGGGATGGAAAGTTGTTTACGACAACAATATTGTTGCTCCTGCGGAATTGCCTGTGGCGATGCTAGCCTTCAAGTTGCAGCAATTTCGTTGGGCTAAGGGCAGTATCCAATGCGCCAAAAAATTAATTGGTCAAATCTGGAAAGCTGATCTTAGTCCTGTGGTGAAATTCCAAGCGACAATGCATTTAACAGGATACTCAGCGCATCCCTTGATGTTGATCTTGATTTTGATCTCAATTCCTCTGATGTTGGTAACAACACCAGAGACAGTCTCCTTGAGAAATTCCATTGAGGGTGCTTGGTCAATCATTGTGTTACCCGGAATCTTTGGCCCCCCATTCTTATATTTCCATGCTCAAAAGGATCTATACCCAAAATCTTGGTATCGCCGTATTGGTCGGATTTTCCTCTTAGCAATTTTGGGTACTGGCATTTCTTGGAGCAATAGCCGAGCCGTATTTGCAGGTTTGTCGAATACGGGCGCAAATTTTCGACGCACTCCTAAGTTTGACATTAAACACAAGAGTGATCGCTGGGAAAACAAGGCGTACAAGATCCCCCTTGATGCAACCGCATGGATCGAGCTGGGATTATGTGCTTATAGTGCGATCGCCTGTGTGATTGCTCTAAACAAGGGTCTATACATGACTCTGCCATTTATGGTGCTGTATGCGTTGAGTTATGGCTACGTCGGTGGTTTGACCCTCTGGCAATCTTGGCAACAATCACGAAATTAAAAAAGAAAAAAGGGGGCGCTAAGCGCCCCCTTTTTTCTTTAAATGGGATGAACTCTCTCACCCATTTAGGATTAACAACCGCGATATACTGGTCAATATGTGGTCAATTATTATTCCAACTTATAACCGCTTACCGATCCTGCAAAAGTGTTTGCAGGCTATGGAAGCGCAAGATTTTACAGAGCCTTACGAAATCGTGGTCGTTGATGATGGCTCTACCGATGGCACGGTAGAATTTTTGCAGAGCCATACAACTGAGTTTCCCCATGTGCGCTTGTTTCAGCAAAATCATGAAGGTGCAGCGATCGCTAGAAATACTGGGATAGATGTATCTCAAGGCGAAACGATTGTATTTATCGATAGCGATCTCGTCGTTACACCTGTATTTTTATCGTCCCATGCGAAAGCTCTAGCAGGTAGCGATCGCGCCTTTACCTATGGGCGAGTGATCAATACCAGCAATTTTGAAAATCCCACCTCGGAGCCAATCAAGATTACCGATCTATCCAATGCTTTTTTTGCGACGGGGAATGTGGCGATCGCCAAGCATTGGTTAATTGAGGCAGGCAAGTTTGATACTAGTTTTCGTCAATACGGCTGGGAAGATTTGGAACTGGGTGTGCGCCTGAAAAATTTAGGATTAAAACTGATTAAATGTCCCGATGCCGTCGGCTATCATTGGCATCCAGCATTTACGATTGAGCAATTACCTCGCCTTGTCGATGTCGAGGCTCAGCGTGGACGCATGGGCGTAGTCTTTTATCAAAAGCATCCCACATGGGAAGTGAAGATGATGATCCAGATGACATGGATTCATGTGGTGTTATGGGGTGTATTGTCGCTTGGCGGTTTGCTCAATGAGCGATCGCTACGTCCATTACTCTCATGGCTAATCAATCAAGGTAAGCCTCAACTCGCCCTCGAGGTCGCCAGAATTTTCTTAAATTGGTATAACGTCAAGGGTGTATACGCTGCCTATCGTGAAGCGGTTTTAATCAAAGGGCAATAGGATTAATTAAATGTAGGATGTGCCTACAGCCTGTTGGATCTTAAACAAGAAACTTATGAAAGCGCGGCTTCGCCGCGCTTTCATAAGTTTCTTGTTTGTTAGTTCTTTGAAACGAGATTTGAGAGAGGGTTGGCGTAGCCAACCCTCTCTCAAATCCCAAAAGGAAAAGCATTGCTAGGCAATGCTTTTCCTTTTGGGATTTATAAAGATTAAAGACATGTAAAACAAGCCTATAAAGTGATGATTTTAAGACGGTTATATTGATTTAAAATCAAACACTTCTCTTTAAGTTATACATTTTAATTAGCAAATGTTTGATTTGTATTAGATGTTTGATTTCATTACAAATATATACGTTAGAGCTAATATCTTTTGTCTAGAATCAATAAAGTATTACTACAGCCTGTTGAAGCTTGAAGTATTACAGAGAGATTTTTGAAAGTGTGGCGAAGCCACACTTTCAAAAATCTCTCTGGTTTTTAAATTATGAAAAGGAGTTTTTGCTATTTCTAAGCGATCGTTAAAAGCATCACCAGAAGGGATCAGAAAAGCTAAAAAGCGGTTTGATTCCAATGGCTGGACTCAAGAATATTTAGCCACTGAAGTGGGTGTTAAAACGCGGCAACCAATCTGGCGATTTTTTGCTGGCAAACCAATTGAGCGATATACATTTTTTGAAATTTGTGCAAGGTTAGATTTAGACTGGCAAGAAATTGCTTACAAGCCTTCCCTAAAAAGTGCCGAGATTGATAACAATAAGCTAGAAAATATTTCTGAGCTTGCTACTGCTTCCACTCTCTCTAGCCTTCCCGTAGAATCTGATAAAAGACATTATGGACTGAATGAAAGTAGCCATTATTATTGCGCTCAAAAATCTGCTGAAGTTTTAGAGTGTAATATCAAAGTGTTGAGATTGATTACTTGCAATTTAGACAATGGTTGTTCTCTTGCCGCCATTCATAATGGTCAAATAATTGATACGGCTACTGGATTCACGCCTTTAGAAGGATTGATGATTGACTATAGTTCTGGCTCCGTTGATTCCAACGTCTTAAATGAAATGATGCGAAAGGACAATGAACCAGATTCTGGGGTAGAGGCTGATCAAAAATCAAGTTTAGTGAATATTTCTGAGGTTTCATCAGAGCCGAGATCCGTAGGATCAGCTATTGATACAGATAACTCTAGGGCAAAACAAGCCTTGGATATTTATCTTCACCGCTTGCGATCGTGCCTTGGTTCTATGCTGATGAGTTTAGGTGGTATGGATGCGATCGTATTTACGTCCGAATTAAGTGATAATTCAGAGATAGTCCGTGAGCTTGTCTGTCAATCCTTAGAGTTTCTGGGATTAAAACTTGATTTAAAACAAAATCAAAATGATCCTGTAGATTCAGATATTGCCACAACTGATTCCAAAGTGCGTGTGTTGGTGATTCAACCCCAAGAAGCTTGAGCGATCGCTGCGCCCATAAATAAATAAGCGATCGCTACAAACCTTAACCAGCCGTAAAAATCGCTAGAATTTTCCTAAATTGTTACAACATGAAGGGCTTATATGCCGCCCATCCTACAATCTAGATCACTAATGTTTTTAGTAAGAAACAATGAATGTAGAAGAAATTTTAGCTGGGCTTGAGATTTACGATGGCAAATATAAGCGTGCACATATCGACGCTGCCCTAAAACAAAAAGAAGAAATTATTCCGCATCTGATTGCGATTTTGGAAAAAGTTAGGGATGAGCCGCAGAATTACATAGAAGATTCTGATTATCAAGCTCATATCTATGCCCTGATGTTATTAGGACATTGGCGAGAAACTAGGGCTCATCAGGTAATCATTGATGTAGTCAGCCTCCCTGAACCTCTACCACATGATCTTTTAGAAGATGTCCTGACTGAAGATTTACCCACCATCCTATTACGCACCTCAGGCGGGTCTCTTGAAAAAATCAAAGGACTTGCTACCAACAAGAATGCCTATGAGTTTAGTCGTGGGGCAGCGATTACGGCGATTACCTATGCAGTGATCGAAGGCATAATTACTAGGGAAGACGCATTATCTTTCTTAGACGGATTACTTACAAAAGATCAGGCTAGTGAAGATTCCAGCTTTTATAGTCAGCTAGCCTGCTCAATATGTGATCTTTATCCTGAAGAGTTGATGGATAAAATTCATGCAGCTTATGATCAAGGGCTAATTGATAAGGTTTTCGTTGGGATTGAAGAGTTTCAAGAAGCTTTAAAAGACGGCAAGGAAAAATGCCTTGCTGATCTCAGTAAACAGTTGTCTCATCATTCCCTAGAAGACATCCACAAGAGTATGGAATGGTGGGCTTGTTTTAATCATGAAAGTAATAAGCCATTTGTACCAAAACAACCCATCTTAGAGTTTTGGGATAAACCAGCACCCAAAAAGACTAAAAAGAAAAAAGCATTTTGGGAGCTATAGCAATATGTTATTAACTCAAACCAAACCCAAGCCTGAAATTAGAATTGAACAGCCCTTAATCTCATGGGAGCAGTTTAAGCTGATTCAACGCGGTTTTGCGGAAGCAAAGGGTATTCGGCTAGCCTATTACGAGGGAATTTTAGAGATTGTGTCCCCCTCAGTCGATCATGAGCTAATTAAAACGATTATTGGAGCATTACTGGAACTATATTTTTTAGAATTGGAAATTGAGTTTTTCCCGATGGGGCAAGCCACTCAAGAAAAAGTAGAACAAGTCTCTTTGCAGCCTGATGAATCCTATAGCTTTGGTAGCCCCAAAAAGATTCCCGATCTCGCCATAGAGGTAATTTTGACCAGTGGCAATACAGAAAAATTAAAGAAATATTATTTACTCGGAGTCCCTGAAGTTTGGCTATGGGAAGACGGTGTTCTTGATATTTATCACCTAGACATTCAGAGTGATCGCCAATACTGTAAATCTGCAACTAGCAAATTTTTGCCAGATCTCGATATAGCAACATTACAGCGCTGTATTCTAAGTGCATCACCCCTTGAAGCCTTGAAGACATTTCGCCAAACATTTCTCTAGCCATTTCGCTAAAGCCTATGAAAGTTTCCCTTGAATTTCTGTATCACTTTCATTGCGATCGCTGTCGTAAATGGTGGAGCCGTGCCGACATCGAGCCGCAAATTGGGGAACAGGTTTATTGCCCCTATTGTGGTCACGTAAATATTGTCGAAGTTGTGCAAACCTTTCGCAATGCAGCTCGTGGTGGTAGTTGCCTGAGCCAACGCCCTGACGAAAAGTAATATATAAAAAGTGCTTTGCACTTTTTATATATTCGGGTATACATTCTGGGATTTATATGACTACTACCAATATTATTCTGGCGGGATATCTTGCGGGTGCATCTGATTACATACCGATCGCTAAGAAATTAGAAGAAAAAAATTTAACTGCTATAGTCGTGCCCTTGAAATGGTGGGACTGGGTTCCAACCTTGGGCGGGCGATCGATCGCGCCGATCTTAGAAAAGCTCGACCAAACCGTAAATCAAGAATTAGCAAAAACTGGTGCATCGAAAGTAAATATCATTGCCCATTCCGCAGGGGGATGGCTCTCACGGATTTATCTAGGCGATCGCCCATATTACGACAAAGTTTGGGATGCGCGTTCTAAAGTTGCCAAACTAGTTTGTCTAGGAACACCCCAACGTAGCCTTGAACCTTGGTCACTGCCAAATTTAGGCTTTGTCAATGACAATTATCCTGATGCTTTTTATGATGATATTGAATATATCTGTGTAGCGGGAAATGCGGTACAGGGAAAAAAATCCACGCCCAAAAAATGGCTTGCCTATAGTAGTTATGAACTCACCATTGGGCAAGGTGATGTCTGGGGTGATGGGATAATTCCCATTGAAGCTGCTTATTTGGATGGAGCTAAGAATATGGCGATCGATGGTGTTTATCATTCACCGCGATCGGGGAAATGGTATGGCTCTCAAGAAGTAGTTGACATCTGGGCAAAGTATTTATAGCTTCAGACAATTTCAGACAATAGCTCTGCTCAACATGTCTATTCTCTTGTCTCAGGGTAACGGTACGACAATTATTCCGATTCATTCAGAATTAACTAAGGGACTTGCTATTAATTAAAGCACCTGTGGCTTCGACTCCGCTTAGCTAACGTTAGCTGAGCGAAGTCGAAGCTAGATAACTTTGGTTGGACATTTTTTATCCGCAAGAGCCTAACGTCAATTCGGGTTAAGCGTGCAAATTTTATAAGCCTAGAATCAGAAGTCTTGCTAAGCAAGACTTCTGATTCTAGGCTTTGAGAGAGGGTTTGCTACGCAAACCCTCTCTCAAAGCCTGTTTTAAATTATCCCGAACTCGTGTCAACTAATCGGGGAATTGCTAATTTAATTGATATCGCGTGTTCTTATTTTCCCTTTTGTGTTGTAAAATTCTTTCTTCAAAAATTGGTGTACTAAGTGCTGCTACTGTGATACTTAATCCATCAAGAAGCTGTAACTATTTTGATACGCCAAACATATTAAGTTTCTTGAAATCCTATTAATGTTGTTGATAAGCTATAGTTTGATGCAATAAGCGTAGCTAGCAATTTGTGGGCTAAAACTTGTGAGCTAAAGCAAAAACAAAAAGCGCCTAACGGTGCAAATCCGAAAATAATGCTGAGGATCGATTCATGGCTTCTAATAGAAATATCCCCCAAAAAGGTCAGGGCGCTAATGAACCAGATAAAAAACAACCCAATCAGCAATCAGCAAGTGCTGATGCTGCTAATGTTGATTGGATGATCATGTCTGATCTTAGTACGCGAATTGGCGGATCTTCTCAAGCAAAACAAGAACAACAAGCCCAAAATACATCATCAAATTCTGCACCTAAGTCAGCTTCTAATCAAAGTCTTGACGATGATCTAGCGGATTTAGAATGGTTGCGATCGCTAGGTTTAGATGAGCCAATTGAGCGATCTTCTGATCAAAAAAATACGACATCAGGTAGGCAAACCAGTAGCCAAAATAGTAATCCTGTTACTGATATTGATTGGTTAATTGTTAGTGATTTCAAAACGAGAATGGATAGTTCAGAGGAGGATTTTGTAGATTCTCTGGATCAAAATACTCCTGTATCGAACATAGTGCCTCAATCATCTACAAGTACTGATAGTTTAGACAGCATTATTGATGATGATCTTGGTTTAGATAGTCTCGAATTTATGGGGGATGCTGATTTCTCTGAGCTAGATTCATTGGATGCTTTTGGGTTTGATAATGCAGATAGCATAACTGGCAATGAGTTACAGGATGAGATCGATATTACTGAAGGTAAAATTTTAGAGTTATCCAATCTTTTTGATGATAATCCAAGTTCAGATGATGTCATAGGTGATGATTGGGATGGAATTTTAGAGGAATCGGAAAGTGCCTATAGCAATCAGCCAACCCCTTCTTCTTTGGATATTATTGAGGATAACTTTGAAATCCCTACTCAAATTACAGGTGTTGCTAGTAATGAAGATATTGACGAAAATTTAGGTCTATTTGCCGATCAACTATCTGACTCAATTTCTCAAGAAGATATTGTCGCAGAAACCTTCAACCATGATTTAGCACTAGCAGATTTAGAAGAAGATAATTTACAAGAAGTCGATTTATTTACAGATTCTAATGTTGAATCTTTCGATCATAATTTGGAACTAGCTGATAATTCACTAGATGATCAATTTATTGAATCTATTACTAGTAATGGATTTGAAGATTTCCTCGAAGATCCTCAAAATCCATTAATTGATGAAGAAATTAATGGATTAGTAGAAAATGTAGCTGATCCATTAGATGATGGGTTTGGCGAGATGCAAATTTCTGAGTCTTCAGATTTGCAGGGTATAGATAATGATGAATTTTGGGGTGATGTTCCTAATCTAGATGCTGAATCAAGTAATGCCAGCAATATTAGCAGTAATGAAGTAGATGTAGATAATGTATTCGCAAGTGATTGGGAGCAGAGCGATGTTAGTTCTGGAGATGCCCTAGATGATGCTATTTGGGATAGCTCTGCTAATATTGCATCAGAAGATCTCTCTGCTACATCTATTGATAATGCTTTTGGGACATTTGACGATCTAGCGATCGCGCCATCAGCAGAGTCATTTGCGATCGCAGATTTCGCAGGAGAAATTAGCGATACGGATAATGCGGAAAATGTTGTCATCAATGATGATTTGGCTTGGAGTGATGAACTAGAAGCTGAAATTAGTGGTGGTATCAGTAATGATGATTGGAATTTAGACGCAGCAGTAGAGGCTGTTGATACATTTAGCGATTCTGATTTTGCAGCAGCCGAGGCACTGATTGGTGATGATGTTGATCATGATGCAGGTAGCGATGTAGTCAATGATGCTGTCAGTGATGTAATTGACGATGTAATTAGTGACAATATAGCTAGTGATGTAATTGACGATGACTTAGCTTGGAGCGCAGATCTAGAAGCAGAAATTGCTAATGATATTGCGTGGAATGAACATAATGCTCTATCAGAAGAGTCGTTGGAAGCATTAGCAAGTGAACAAGAGCATGATTTTGCCGATGTCGCTGATAACAATTTGGCTGAAGCTTTCACTGAAGATGGGCTTAATGATGACTTCGACTTTGGCGAGAGTCTAGAAGATGATTTTGCGATCGCCAATGACTCAAACTACTTAATTGATAACAGCCCCATTGATGATGTGATAGATGAGGTTGCACTTGGTAATTTTGAATCTGTTCAAGACGAGCAAGCTTATGCAGATGTTGATAATTTTGAACAAGATTTAGAACAATATCAATTTAATGAACTTGAGGAAATTGAGCAACAATCTAGTTTCTCTAGTAATCAGCCTACCCCAGATTTCCAAGCGGGTTCATCAACTGAGGAATCTCTAGATCCAGACGCAGAATGGGAAAAATTTAGCGAAGCTTTTGCTGGTCAAATTACAGATTCTAATTTCGACGATGACTTTTCTAGTTATGTAGTGAAGCCTGTAGAAGCAAAAAATGTTTCTGAGCAGCCGAGTATCAGTGCACCTGAGGAAAGTATTGGCGAGTTCCAAGATCTCGATAGTATGATCGATGAAAATTTTGATCTGGCAGCTTTTGATGAAGATGTATTTCCAGAAATGCCGCCAGCTAACGTGAGTACTGGCATTTCCACAACCTTGACACCTAATCGACCAGTCTCAGTTCCTCCTCCTCCTGATACATCAAAGATAGAAGTTTCACCACTATCGGTTAGCACAAACTCAGTTCCACCTAATCTAATCAGCGACCCCTTTGAAGAAGCCTTAAGTAATGAACTTCTCAATAATGATTACGATTTAGCCGTAGATCTCCGTGAAGAAGCCTTAGCCAATGATTTGCTGAATGGATATACATCTGATGAAAGCGCTATTGATAAACTTACTTCAAACAGACCCAATCTTTCTACTTCACCCCAAAACTTATCATCACCTGACAATTTTGATATGGAATCTAGCGATCGCGATTTTTTAGATGATTTTGATTTAGACAGTATAGACACACAGCTAACTGGTGATGATTTTGATTCTGGGTTTGCGCCTGCTGCTATATCAACTGGACTCACACCGCCACCACCGCCACCATCTCCGCCAATCACACCTGTCCCATCGATCTCTACTAACCAAGACATAACCTTCCCATCTGTTAGTAATCCACCGACACCACCACCACCACCATTTTTGCCACCATTGCCACCAAAACGCAATCCTGCTCAAGCGAAGCCTGCACCTCCCTCTCCCTCTGTTCCCAATGCGGGATATCAACGCCCGTCAGATCAAAGTAGGGATCGTAAGCCTGTGAGTCCAATTGATGAAGGGTGGTCAGAACTGCTAGATGCGGATACGGTGCTTTCTGGCGTATTGCGATCGCCAACAGGCTCGCCATATTCAGAACCAAGTACGAGCAATCCTCCTAGATCAGGAATTAGTGCAGGTTCTAGTGTAGGACAGTCATCTCAAAGTAGAGATAGAAATGCTTCTAATCTTCCTAAACGCAAAGACACAGGTTTGCCAGATTTTAATGATCTCGGACTAGAGATCCATGACGATAATACGGATTGGTCAGGATTATTAGATAGTGGTGATTTATCAGATAGTATTACTTCTATCAGCGGCGCACAACTCCCCTCTAGGGGCAGAACTCCTCCCCTTGCCTCGCCTCGTTCAGAAATGACTGGTATCAGCGAGACTAGAGAAATCCCTCGCGATCGCCGTAAGCCCGTCGCCAGTTTTGATGCTACGCAAGCTCGGATGGCAGCGACTCCAGATCAAGTTGATTTCAATCGCTTTACCGAAGATAACTACGCAGCTTATGGTTATGAACCGCCCTCTGCACCACAGCCAGCATCGCCGAAACAACAGACCAAGTTAAAGATACCTAGCGTCAGTCTCGAATCCCTATGGCAGGACTACCTCAAAATTCCTGCGATCGGTTTAGGCGCGATCGGTGGTGTTTTCTTGCTCTATACCGTATTTAATCGACCAATTTTTGATATTGGTTTACGCTGGGGTATTTTCAAGGATGCTAGTGGGAAGGACTTTACCAATGCTGACTTTAAGGGAGCCAAGCTAGATAATGTTGATTTCAGTAAGGCAACCCTCACTGGAGCAAAAATGCAAGATGCGAGTCTAGTTGGAGCAAATTTCCAAGAAGCAAATCTTGATGGCGTGAACTTCTCTAAGGCAAACTTGAATCGGGCTAGATTAATTAAAGCTAGTGTGATTTGGGCAGAGTTTAATAATGCTCAAATGAATCTAGTTGATCTCGCGGGGGCAGACTTAACCCGTTCTAATTTTGCTAGCGCCAAAATGGAAGGAGCTAACTTAAAAGACTCCAAAATTGGCGCTCAGGGAACGGAAAAGGCGACAAGGTTTCCTGCTACTGTTCTCCTTGCTTGGCAAATTGTCAACGAACCACGCGAGGGGCGTAATTTAGCATCACAGGATCTATCTGGTTTAAACCTGAGCTTTGCCAGTCTCAAACGCGCTAATCTCTCTAGTGCGAAGCTTAATTACACAGATCTCACAGGTACAGATTTACGTGGAGCCAACTTGACTGGTAGTCAAATCAATGGTGCAAACTTGAGTGGCGCGAAGTTAACAGGTATTAATCTCACAGATGTGGCTTTTGATCCAACCAAATTGCCTAAAACTGATGAGGAGACAATTTGCCCTAATAACCAGAAAGGTCCTTGTAAGTTTTAACGTTTGCAAATGAGCCTAGGCTCATTTGCAAACATCAATCCCCTATATAGCAACGTAAGAAAATCAAAACCCAAGAGATGAGTGGCGGCGCTTCGCGCCGCCACTCATCTCTTGGGTTTTATGTCCTAACCAAAACCTACATAGCTATAGCAAAATAGAGGAAGTTTACTTCCTCTATTCTGAAACTCTATGTCCTATGCGGTAATTTATGATGGTAACTGCAATCTCTGCGCTAATTTTGTCAGCATTTTAGAGAAGTATGATCGTGGGCGGCAGTTTTTCTATGTTCCCATGCAAGATCAAGAGACATTAGACATATTTAATATCTCGTCAAAGGACTGTGAAATGGGGATGATCCTAGTCGATCGCAACAATCCTATGTCCAGATGGCAGGGTAGTGAAGCTGCGGAAGAAATTGTCCGACGATTACCAATGGGAGCATCTTTAATTGCTGCCTATCGATCGCTATTTCCTCTAAAAGCAATGGGAGATGCAGCTTATATCCAGATTCGTGACCATCGTTATCAGTTATTTGGTAAACGCGATCGCACTTATCACACTGCTTATCCTGTCGGTTGTGTAGCGAGAGACAATAGCGCACAGTGCCACAATTAACGTAAACTGCTGTAAAAATATTCCTAAAACATTACAGGATAAAATTTGTGTATAACGTTTCCTCTCAGCAAAAGCAATACAATACTTATACTCTGTCTGACAGCAGCACCAACTCTCACATAGAAGTTGTTCCAGAACGCGGTGGAATTATTACCAGTTGGCAGATTAATGGGAAGGAAGTTTTTTATCTTGATACGGAGCGCTTCACCCATCCTGATTTGAGCGTTAGAGGTGGTAATCCTATTTTGTTTCCACTCTGTGGTAATTTGCCCAATGAGACCTACAGTATTGATGGAAAGGAATACAAAATTAAACAGCATGGTTTTGCCCGTGAATTACCTTGGACAGCAACCAATCAAAGTAATGATGGTAAAGCTAGCCTCACCGTTGAGCTAGGTAGCAACGACCAAACGAAACTTGTGTATCCCTTTGATTTCCATTTAGCTTTTACCTACGAGTTGCGTGGTAATACATTAGAGATTCATCAAACATACCAAAATCTCTCCTCCACGCCTATGCCTTTTTCTTCTGGATTCCACCCTTATTTCCTTTGTGGTGACAAAAATCAGCTTAAAGTGGATATTCCTGCAACTAGCTACGAAGACAATCGCACAAAAGAAAACTTTGCATTTGATGGCAAGTTTAATTTTGATCAAGATGAGATTGATTCAGTATTTGGCAACCTTTCGCGTCGTTCGACTTCTGTGGTTGATAGCGATCGCCAACTCAAGATTGAAATTGATTATGACGACTTTTATACCTATCTTGTATTTTGGACAGTCAAGGGCAAGGACTTCTATTGCCTAGAGCCTTGGAGTGCCACTCGTAATTCTCTGAATACTAAGGAATATCTGACTGTACTAGAACCAAATGTGACCCGTAAGGCAGTCATGAAAATTACAGCTAACTTTTTCTAATTAAAAGAAAAGGCGATGCAAAGCATCGCCTTTTCTTTAAAAACTGCCTCGCATGGCTTGATTAAGTAAGACTTCAACCTGTGAGGCAAGATAACTATTTCCTAGCCCCAGTTGATCGAGGACACTTAGGGATAATTCGAGCGATCGCAATGATTTGCCTTGGTATTGATATTGAAACTGCGAACTACTGCATAACTGATAAAGACAAGCTAAGTCATACAGAGTTTTTGCATAGTCATACATCATGCCAAATTGCTCAAAAGCGATAGAAGCATCTAGTAAAGAGTCTTCTGCGGTTTCGATCGCATCTTCATCTAAGCTATCTAAGCCTTCGAGTAACCGATGCACATAAATGCGTCCGCGCAAATGCTTAGCAATGGCAATGCCCCTACCATATTGAAAATCCCGAAACCTTGGTAGGACATTGATCCTAATGCAGATCAGGCTTTCTTCAGTCTGGCGATTGCCTAGTAATGCTTCAGCGAGATCACAATATAAATAACCGATTTCAATGCTATCTACAGGCTCTTTGAGTAAAGTAATCGTATCTTTAATTAAAGCGATCGCATTTTGCCATTGAGATTCAGCAAGAGCGATCTTACCTAAACCTTTAAGGGCTTGTAAGCGCAAAAAATTATCTGATTGATCAATAGCAAGATCGAGGGCATTTTGAAAAAGGCTATTTGCCTGATTCAGTTCACCAGACAACAAATACAATTGACCTAAATGGGCATAGCTTTTGCCGATCGCTGATGCATCATTAGCCTCAAGGCGAACGGACAGCGATCGCTCAAAACTAATTAATGCCGAGGAATAATCATTGATTTTGATGTAGTAATGACCTATCGCATCATCGGTTAAGGCTTGTCCCTCCTGATTATTGCCATATGCTTCATAGGCAGCTTGCAAAGTTGGCAAAACATCTCTCAAATCCCCCAATTCCATTGCCAAAATTGCGCGAACATATAGCAAATACGCCGTTTGTTCTCTACTGGTTTCTAAGCTTTGATTTAATATATCCCCCGACTGTTGCACTAGCACCTTTGCTCTTTGTAGTTGCTCTGGTTGCTTGGTGGCAATTAGTTCTACTGCCAAATCCAGTAAAACCCTTGCCTTTGTGCCCATCTCCCCCACAGAATTTGCGTCAGTAGTTGTATTTTGAAGACATTGCTCAAAATAAGCGATCGCTGATGTACGGTCTTGTTGACGTAATTGCTGTCCCTGTATAAGAAATTCAGCTAATTTCATGAAATTCTCCAAAATTATGTGCACAAATTACCTAAGTTAAGGCTTTGTACTTCATATTTAATATCGTACCCAAAATCATCCAGAGAATCGCAAATTGATTTTCGTTTTTCCAAAGAGTGTATCGAATGGTAGAGCAAAGCAAGTTTTGCTTAGGACATAAAACCAGAGGATGAGTTGCGGCGCAAAGCGCCGCAACTCATCCTCTGGTTTTGGTTTGTAATAGCTAACTCTTTTTTTGCTATAGCAGGTTGTGATCCCCTCGATCCCAAACTATTTTCACATCGTATTTTGATAGATCTTTGTTGGGTAAGAAGGTGAATAAAGACTTCAATCTGAATCTTATCCAGCATTTGCGAACTTGATAGCAATCGTCGAGAATACTTGCTCGGAAAACGATATCACTCGTCATACTACCCCAGAAAAAGGGCCCAACTAGAATCATCCTATACTCGTAGGCAACAAAATTATAGGATTGCAATGCAGCCCATTTTTCAAAAAGTGGTTTCGAGTAAGAAACATTTGCTGCCCTCACGATCCCAAAAGTTACTATAGTCGTACCAAGGAATGCAGTCAGCAGTAGAAGCATTTTGGGATCTATCCTCAACAGAAAAATAAGGATTTATTTTGGTAAGGATGGGCGGCGCTCCGCGCCGCTCATCCTTACCTATTTAGCACTACCAAAAATCTCATAGTAATTGCCAAACCTTAACCGTGCGATCAGCACTACCACTGACGAGAGTTTGATCCTTGGGACTAAAACTTAAGGACAGAATCTGGGCTTCATGGTTATCGAGGATTTGTAACAACTGTCCCGTTTTGACATCCCATAGGCGAATCGTTTTATCTGCACCACCCGAAGCGATCGCTGTGCCGTCACGATTAATGGCAACTGCCAAGACATTACCCGTATGACCTGAGAGGGTTTGCAACAGCTTACCCGTATTGGCATTCCAAATTTTGACGGTTTGATCTTGACTACCACTAGCGAGAAAATTGCCATCGGGACTAAAGGCGATCGCATTTACAGGTGCATTATGTCCGTTAATAGTGAGAATTTCTGTACCTGTACTGATATCCCAAATTTTGATGGTTTTATCAAAACTGGCACTCGCAATTTTTTTACCATCAGGATGGAATACCACTGCAACGACCTTGTCTTGATGTCCTTCAAAGGTCTGCAATACTTCTGCTTTACGCCAATTCCATAATTTGATCGTTTTATCGGCACTAGCACTAACTAAGGTCTTACCATTAGGACTATAGGCAACACTGTAGACCTGTCCCTCATGACCATCGAGATTATTAATTGGCTGACCGCTACGGAAGTTCCATAACTTGACCGATTTATCAATGCAGCCCGCAGCGAAAGTATTACCATTGGGATGCACCGCGATCGCATTAATGCCCGAAATTGAACCAAAGTGTTTAGATAAAGTCTCAAAGGGTTGATTATCGCGAACATTCCACAGCCTTAAGGTGCGATCATAGCTGCCACTGGCAAAACTAAATCCATTGGGGAAAAAGGCTACTGCTCTGACCCAGCCATTATGTCCCTTTAGGGTTTGTCGTAACTGATAGTTCGTTGCTACGGGTTGAGGAGTTGCTATCGTCGGTTTGGTAGTGGGTGTGGGGACGATAGGATTTGTTGCTAGTTTGGGGAGATTTTGAAAATTGATTACGCTCCAAGCTACACCTGCGAGGCAGACAAGCGCGATCACCCAACGTCCCGCATTTTCGCCAAGGACTAATTTGGGCATCTGAAACTCTTGGGAATCTTGGCTCAGGGGTAAATTATCGAGATCGTAGAGAACTTCTTGAGCAGATTGATAGCGATCTTCAGGATGATGTTTAACCATGCGATTGAGAATCGCGACTAGCTCAGGACGAATCATCGACCCTATTTGCCAATGTAAGAGATTGAGGTCTTCACGCCGCACTAGCTGACTAGGATGTAAGCCTGTGAGCAATTGAATCGCAGTTAATCCGAGTGCATAGATATCACAACTAGGGGTAAAATGACCAAGCGCTTGTTCAAAGGGCATATAGCTAGGCGTTCCCAATACCACGCCCTTTTGTGCTGCCGTTGCATAAATACCTTTAAGAACAGCAAAGTTAGTCAGCACAAAGTGATGATTGCCGATCGCATCATGTCTACGGCGGATGAGATTGCGGGGATTAATATCGCCATGCACCATATTGGCACTATGGGCAATATGCAAACTTGCGAGCAGTTGCTGCAAAAAATTAATAACTTCCGACTCGTTATATAGTCTGCCTTTGGCTATTTCATCACTGAGTCGAGTTCCATCAATAGCTTCTTCAACGATATAAAATTCCTCCTCCTGCTCAAAATAGGTTGTGATTTTAGGAAAGTCATTACTGCGATCGCTAAGTTGCTGCAATTTGGGAACTTCACTCCGAAATAGCGATCGCGCCCAATCTAATTGTAAATTAGTTTTATTAATGAGACAGAAACTTTTGGCAATCCAACGGGGCATCTCTGCCGCAACTGTATCTTCAACCAAGTAGGTCTGAGTATAGGTATCATCAGCGATCGTCTGCACAACTCGAAAGCGTCCACCTAATAGATTGCCAAACGCTTTGCCCAGTGTTTGTGATGTCGCCATGAGAACCTTACTCCAACCGCAACTCTAGTATTTAATTATAATCTAATGCTCTCTTACTAAGCGTAAGAAACTATTCATGAATTATAACTAGCTCTTTGAGGTTGGCACAACATAGAGAATGCCAGAAATCAACGTGAGTGCTACTGCAATCCAGAAAAAGGCGATCGCATAGGGGATTTTGACCAATAACGCAGCGATCGCCACAATTTGCATCACCGTTTTTGCTTTTCCCCACAAATTTGCGGCAATAATTGGTGATGTGCCTGTGTCACTGGCACTGCTAGGAGCACCACGCCACGCCGTAATCAATAACTCGCGGGTGATAATCACAAACACTGCCCATGCTGGAACCTGTCCCAACTCAATAAATAAAAGAAACAAAGCGATCGTCAGGACTTTATCAACAAGGGGATCGAGAAATTTTCCTAGTTCAGTAATTTGATTAAGTTTTCTTGCTAAATATCCATCTAACCAATCCGTAACCGCCGCAATCAAAAATACAGTGAGTGCAATTAGACGAGTCAGTTCACTATCTTGCCAGATGAACAGTCCAAAGATGATCGGAATCGCAATCAGCCGTGATAGCGTGACCCAAGTTGGTAAAGTAATTGTGGAGAAAGTCATAAAACTTAAACTTCAGTAGATAAAATGGCGCTTATAGCAACACTTTAGCGTGCTTTGATCTAACTTTTAAAAGTGTTGCGAAGCAACACTTTTAAAAAATTTCTTGCCTGTTCCTTATTTAGTTTGAGTAACTCGCCAGCTCAGTTTGAGATTAAACCAGAAGTTCCATATAGTCACAATCGCGATCGCAATTAAGTTAGCAAGATATTGATTGATATGAGCATAGTTGTAGAGCAGATTGAGAATGATCAAATTTAATCCCATTCCAAATAAGCAAATAAAGTTGAACTTCAAAAACCGCTTAATCCTTTTGCGCCATCCCTTTTGATGACTAGAAATATCACTAAATGTCCATAGATCATTCCATAAAAAATTGTTGATCACTGCAACTTCCGAAGAAATGATTTTACTGCGGGTCAATCCCCAGTGTAAGGTTGAGGCATCGCTGAGCAAGTATAAGATTGCCATATCTACACATACTCCACTAAAGCCAACGATGCCAAATTTTAAAAAACGCTTAATAGGAACCCTCAGCCTTTCGCGAATTCTACTAATTCTGCCCCGCGATCGCAGTCTTAGTAAATGCATAATGTAATCTACATACTGCCGCCAAGTAACCTTACTCTCTCCCTCTTGGCGCTCCTGAAATATATAACCTACCTCTGCGACCTTACCGACATTTCCACGTCCTAAGACTTCAATCAAAATTTTGTATCCCAATGGATTCATCAAGCAATTAGCGATCGCACTGCGCCTAACCATAAAATAACCACTCATCGGATCAGAAACCCGACCGATCACATTCGGTAAAATGATTAATCCCAACATCTGCGCTCCTCGGGAAAGAACCCGACGGATAAATCCCCAATCACTAACTCCACCACCTTCAACATGCCGACTAGCAACAACTAAATCTGCTCCATTTTGCATCTCATTGAGCATATTAATCAGGGTTTCAGGGGGATGTTGTAAATCACCATCAATCACACCCAAGATTTCCCCCTGTGCAGCTTGCCAACCCCGAATCACTGCTGTTGATAGTCCCTTTTCCTGTTGCCGACGCATCACGCGCAATTTGGGATAGTGAGGCATTAATTCCAATCCCACTTGCCACGTTCGATCTGGACTATCATCATCAACAATAATTAACTCGTAGTTTCCCTCCCAATAGCTATTTAAAATTTGACTGAGAACCTCAACTAACTTCTCTAAATTTTTGCTCTCATTATAGGTAGGAATAATTAAAGAGAAAGTTGCTGATTTGGTGGAACTTGTCCCTAATACATCTTCAGTGTAGATCAGTTCATTAATTTGCAAGGAACCGAGAGGGACAGGGACAAGAGAGTAGGACATTGAGGTCTAAAGATGTCAGGTGTATGGACTACAAGTAAAGGGTCAATGCATTTTAAGCAAAGTAGTTATTATTCTAGCCTTCAGAGCGGTTTAAAACTTAATTCTCTTCTATATGACTTATATTTTTGGGTTTGGGGTTTGAATAAAGAACTGATTTTTTGTGGTGCGATGAAGTTGCTCTGACTTAAAACCTAGAGAAATTTTTGAAAGTGCAGCTTAGCCGCACTTTCAAAAATTTCTCTGTACTACTTCAAGCTTCAACAGGCTATATCATATTCGTCCAAACTTTAGTAGGTAGTACAAAATATACTACAACCAGTCAAAAAACAGGTGTAGTGCAAATTCTGGACACTCTTAGCTGATAATGTATTGGGTTGGGTAGCGAAAACTTCCCTATCTATGTAGCTCACAATACCTGCACAGATAACATTATGGTTCAAAACGCCGCAAAAACCAGCTTTATTGCTTTAGAGAATATTGGGAAGTCTTACTTACAACCAAATGGACAGACTATCTCAATCATTGAAAATATTAATTGTCAGTTGCAAGTAGGTGAAATTATTGCGTTGTTAGGTCCTTCGGGATCTGGCAAATCAACAATTATGCGAATGATTGCAGGTTTGATTCCACCTTCTAGCGGCAGGGTGTTGTATTACAATCGTCCTCTAGTGGGCTTAAATCCTGGAGTCGCGATCGTCTTTCAAAATTTTGCACTTTACCCTTGGCTCACGGTTCTCGAAAATGTGGAACTGGGATTGAAAGCCAAGGGGGAACCAAAGGATACAAGATTACAAAAAGCACTCCGCATGATCGATGTCATTGGCTTAGATGGCTTTGAAAACGCCTATCCTAAAGAACTTTCAGGTGGAATGCGGCAACGTGTTGGTTTTGCAAGAGCTTTGGCTGTTGAACCTGAGCTATTGTGCATGGACGAGCCATTTTCAGCTCTAGATGTACTGACGGCAGAAAACTTGCGCTTTGAACTACTTGACCTATGGCTTGAAAAAAGAATTCCCACTAAATCGATTTTAATCGTGACTCATGGGATCGAAGAAGCAGTGACACTTGCCGATCGCGTGATTGTATTAGGTCGCAACCCCGGACGGATTCGTGCCGATTTGCCAATCACGTTACCCCATTATCGCGATCGCAAAAGCCCTGAATTCCAAGCTTTAGTTGACCAAGTTTATAAAATCCTCACTAATCCCGATCTCCCTGATATTTCCACACAGCCCACCACCACTTCTTCTATCCCGACAACCAAACCACCTTCTCAACCGAAATATCAATCTTTGCCCCATGTGCGGATTGGATCAGTAGCTGGTTTATTGGAACTACTTGAAGGTCGGCAAGAGAAGGATATTTATCGTATTGCCCAAGAACTGTTATTAGAAGTCGATGATTTACTCCCAATTGTTGATGCGAGTAAATTAATGGAACTAGTTGCTGTTACTGAGGGGGATATTCAACTGTCAGCCAATGGAGAGAAGTTTATCAATAGTAATATTGATGAACGCAAAGCAATTATTCGTGATTTGTTGCAGCAACACATTCGCTTAGTCCAACAGATTTGTCAGCTTTTATTAGCTAAACGCAATCATCGGATTTCTGAGGAACTAGTTCTCGATATCCTAGAGAATTATTTCACTAGTAAAGAAGCGCAACGACAACTCAGGACAGCAATGGATTGGGGTCGCTATGCTGAGCTATTTAGTTATGATGAGCCTTCAGGAGAAATCTTTATCGAAGATAGTGCCGTTGAATTATTTGACTATCGTGATTCCTCAGATTCTATCCTCATTGATGAGAGTAACCATCAAATTGAAGATGATAACCCATAGTTTTCTGTTATCCAGATAATTCTTTAGAAGCTCTGCATAGCAAGGCTTTTAAAGAATTATCTGCATCTTTTGCCTGTACATATTTTTTATTCTACGGTTTAGCTTGGATTGCTTATGTTTCAGCCCACTATCGATCCTAAGTCAGAGTTTCGCACCAGATGGGGTATTGGCGATGTGCTATTGCCTTTAGCGATCGTCTCTCTGATTTTCATTATTGTTCAGACTGCGAGTAAATTTACAGGAACCTATGATAGTGAATATGTCATCAATCTATCCTTAAGTTTTTTACCTAATTATGCTTTGCAGACCTTAGTGCGAATGCTTGCTGCCTATGGCTTATCACTAATATTTAGCCTGACCTATGCCTACATTGCCTATCGTTCTGCTACTTGGGCAAAGGTTCTCATTCCTTTATTAGATATTTTACAGTCAATTCCCGTACTTTCATTTTTACCTGCTGTGGTATTAGCTTTAGTGGGCTTATTCCCTGGACAGCGCTTGGGCATCGAATTAGCTTCAATTTTGCTGATCTTTACAGGTATGACATGGAATATGACTTTTAGTTTTTATCAATCTTTAAGTAGCATTCCTAATGAGTTAATTGAGGCTAGTCAGGTGTATCGCCTTAGCCCTTGGCAAAGATTTTGGACGTTAGAACTACCATCGGGAGTCGTTGGGTTAGTTTGGAATAGTGTGATGTCTGTGGCTGGTGGATGGTTCTTTTTAATGCAAACAGAATCCTTTACCCTTTCCAATCGCAACTTTACATTACCGGGGTTGGGTTCATTCCTGAAGGCAGCAGCCGATAAAGGAGATAACATCGCGATTCTCTGTGGGATTATTGTTTTAATTGGGATTATTACCATCATTGATTATTTGATTTGGCGACCACTGATTGCTTGGGCAGAAAAGTTTAAGCATGAAACGGTTGAAGCTACGCAAGTACCTGAGTCACGGGTATTAGACTTTTTAAGGCGATCGCCAACCATGCGAATTATTAGCGATCGCCTATTTACACCGTTAGCCGAAGCCGTTAATCGTGGCTTTAGCAGCAAACCTAAAGCTTCTCCTGAGAGTCAACATAAAGCATCTAAATGGATTAACTGGCTAAACTGGATAATCATTGGTTTAGTCGGATTCATTGTTTTAGGTGGAACTATTGAAGCTGCTTTATTATTAAGTCAGATGCCCTTAGCTTCTTGGCAACAGGTCATGATCGGATCGCTATACACTTCGCTACGAGTTTTAGCTGTGCTGATTTTGTCACTGCTAATTACTGTTCCTATTGGTGTCACGATTGGGCGCAGTCCGAAGTTAGCCCAAATCCTTCAACCAATAGTACAGATTGCGGCTTCTGTGCCTGCTACTGCGCTGTTCCCAATTCTATTGTTAGGTTTGGCAAATATTGGTGGAGGATTAGATATTGGGGCAGTAATTCTGATGACTTTAGGAAGTATGTGGTACATCCTCTTTAATGTGATTGCAGGAGCACAAGCAATTCCATCAGAGCTTTTTGAAGCGGCAAGGGTTTATAAACTCTCATCCCTAGAGCGCTGGCGCACCTTGATTTTACCTGGGATTTTCCCCTATCTAGTCACAGGCATTATTACCGCAGTTGGTGGTGCATGGAACGCTAGTATTGCAGGGGAATATATCAAATTTCAGGGAAAAATACTGACCGCAACAGGTTTAGGTTCCACAATTACCCAAGCTTCAGATATTGGAGATTTTCCTCTGTTACTGGCTTCGACGATTGTTATGTCATTACTAGTTGTTACCACCAATCGCTTAGTTTGGAGACCACTATATCGGCTAGCTCAGGTTAAGTATCAATTAATGGTCTAAATTAACGCCAGTTCAAGCTAAGCCTATAAATTTTGTAATACCAGAAAGAAAGCCTTGCTTAGTAAGGCTTTTCTGGTATTTATAGATAATTCAAATAAAAACTACAGCTTCGACTTCGCTCAGCTAGCTTACACCGAGGGCTGAGCGAAGTCGAAGCCCCTCTGCAAGTTAAATAACCTACATTCAGCAGGTTATTTAAGACAAAAAATAATATTTACGAGAAGAGGCTCCGAGAAAGTGCAAAATCTGATTTTGTCTATCAGTAAGCTTAATCTGATATTTAACATGGTCAAGACAGACCAAATGAACAGAGAGAAAGCACCTGATTGACTGACAAAAGTGGTAAGAGAAGTTGCGAGAAAGTATACAGAGATTGAATTTGAGTAAAAAAGAGGCGTATGCTGTTTTTTGAAGAAAAAGGAGCATAGGACAAATGCCCCAAAACGCCTCACGTATCTATAATGAACTAATAAAATTCGGGAGTCAATACAGCCAGTGGTCAGATGTGCGCCATTTGGGAGTAATGGCGTGGATGATGGTGGGAATGATCGCCACAGGGAGTGTGAATTTAACGAAGTGGTTAAGCCATATCAACACAAAAGCATTGATCGCCCAAAGCACGCAAAGACAACTATCAAGATGGCTGAACAATCCGCGCATAAATCCAGCTAAGCTATACAGTCCAGTAATCAAAGAGTTAATCGCTAAATGGAAAGAGCCAGAAATATATCTGAGTTTTGATACCAGTCAACTGTGGGAAGAATACAGCATGATCCGATTGTGTGTAGTTCATCAGGGAAGAGCTTTACCGTTATGTTGGCGTGCTAAGTACAGGACAAAAATTTAATGGAGTTAAAGAAGGCTTGAGAATTGAGATGTAAGTCAAAGATGATGTGACGAAGGAAATCAAAACCAAGGCGAAAAATGCTTTTAGGAAGACGACCGTGTTTTTTAGGCTTGAGGGGATTTAGTTGAGCCAACCAAAGCCCAGAAGAAAAAGCCCAACATAAAGCCAGAGTAAGCAAAGCAATTAGTTTGGAAAGACGTTCAGGATCTTGAAGATGAGTGGACTCCAAACAAAAGCCACGGGTTTTAAAGCACCCGAATAAAGTCTCAATAGCCCAACGCTTAGCATAGTCAGCAATAGCCGTATCAGGGTCATGAGTCGTCGCGACAATTAATAAATCGCCATCATCAAGACGCATAGCGGCTATACGAAGCCAATGGTTCCAAACCTTTCTGGGCTTGGACAATACTTTGGACTGACCAACTTGGAGGTCTTGAAAACAAATGTCGGCACGCAGTTTTTTCTGCCCGTCATTGAGCAAAGTATTTTTACGGCGGATACGAAAACGGTTACATGGTTCACACAACAAGTAATCTAACCAATCCTCACCGACAAACTCTCGGTCTGCACTCAAAAAGTCGATTTTGCGGTCTCCAAATATTTCCAGAAATCGATTACACAATTCACAGCGCTCACGGGTGTTTGAGTTACCTTTTTTGTCCAGCATCATCCATACCAACGGGAATGCAATACCGTAATGCACTATTCCCAATGTCAGCACATTAAACACGGTTTTACCGAATTCCCAATCGGTGCGGTCGATAGAAATTACCCAAGGTTCGGGGATTTGCATGACTTTGACGACCATGAGTGCGATCTTTTCATAGTCCACTTCAAAGTCGAAAAAATCTCTGTAACCTCTTATAGTGTGATTCGACTTTGGCATAACCACTAAATCCTGTGGCAATTTCAGCTAGGTTTACTGTCTTTACTCGCATTAGCGCGATCAAGAACATGGACACAAAGGCTAGTCTTGCTCTATTCCATTGCAGATGTTGCTGCAACTTTTCTCGGAATAGGTTAATCTCTTTCATAGGGGTTTTATTTACGATGTGGTTATCTTTTATAAAACCCCTCCCTGCCTACTTTTGCAACTTTTTGTCCTGTACTAAGGTTGGCGTGTAATCAAACATCGCAGTAGTAGTGTGGAGATGAGTAGCTATCAAGACATGCTCAAACGCGCATCGAAACTGTTGCCCGTGAATGTCAAAGTAGTTTTATTAGCAGACCGAGCATTTGCTAATCCAGAACTGGTGCGCTATGTGTGGGAATTAAAATGGCAATGTCGGATTCGGATCAAGGGTAATTTCTGGATATATGCCCCCAAGCATGGCTGGCAAACAGTCAAACAATTACATCTTCGTCTTGGTGAAGCTAAGTTGATCCACAATGTTAAAGTTCACAAAACTGAGTCCAAGCGTCTTACCGATGTGCATATTGCGGCGGCTTGGGAATCTGGGAGCCGAGAGTATTGGTATATTCTCAGTACTGAACCTACCACACTCCAAACTTTTTGGGAGTATGGTCTGAGATTCGATATTGAGGAGAATTTCTTGGATGATAAATCTAATGGCTTTGATTTAGAATCTTCGCGTTTACGTTCGGCTCCTGCCATTTCTCGCCTTTGTTTTGTGATAGCACTGACCACCTTGTTTTTAACGGCTCAAGGACTGGCGGTTGCTGATTCTGGCTATCGTCGTTTGGTTGATCCTCATTGGTTTCGTGGGCTTAGTTATCTCAAGATTGGCTGGAACTGGATTCACACCGCTATCACTAAAAACTGGGCTTTCTTGCCTTTCTACTCTTTTACTTCTTATCTTGACTCTCACCCTGCTATTGCTTCTCGTCGAAAACATCTTCAGAAATTATTCCGCATTGAGTTCTATGCTTCTACTCTCGACTATGCTTCATAGACTTTTGTCAGTCAATCAGGAGAAAGCACTGAAGTATCCAACGAAAAGTAGGACGAGGAGAGGGCTTACCTTTTTGATCAGGAAGAGTTGCATTGGCTTTATCTAAGAAAGCATTTAAGAAAGCAAGGGCGCACTAAAACAGGTATGAATACTGATGAAGTCTAGTATCAGCCAGCCAAAATGCGCCAACCCTATAATACCGATTTATCCAATGAAGAGTGGGAAATAATAGCTCCAATGATGCCAAAACCATCAAAATTGGGGAGACCACCAAAAACAAATTTTCGGGAAGTGCTGAATGAGATTTTCTACATAGCCAAGAATGGTTGTACATGGGAAAATCTGCCCCATGATTTGCCAACATATTCGACCATCTACTTCTACTTTCAAAGATGGACAAAAACAGGAGTTATAGCTGAAATCAATTACCAGATAAGCACACAAGTACGATTAGCAGATGGTCGAGAAGCAACACCGAGTCTAGCCAGTCTCGATAGTCAAAGTATTAAAACCATGGATAGTGCAGGTAGTCGTGGTATTGATGGTGGAAAAAAGGTTAAGGGTCGCAAACGATTCATCATGGTTGATACATTGGGGTTAGTCTTTGGCGCTCTCGTATGCCCAGCAAATGTTGGCGAGAGAGCAGGAGCGATGAGACTATTAGCAAATCTCAAGTATCCACTGAGACGCTTACAAAAGATATTAGTTGACAAGGGATTCTCTGGCGAGGATATCACCCAGTGGGTTAAAGACAACTTTAGTTGCACTTGGGAAGTAAGCAAACGGTCGGAATCACAGAAAGGGTTTGTTGTTGAATCAAAGCGTTGGGTAGTGGAGAGAACCTTCGCTTGGATAGACAAATATCGTAGACTTAGCAAGGACTATGAATTTTATGAGAATATCTCAGAGTCGTTTATTTACATAGCTTTGATCCGAAAAATGCTTAAAAATCTTACTGCTGTCAATTCTTAAATGCTTTCTAAAGCAACTCTGAGTTGTCTTTGCCCCAAACTATAGACCATGAGAGCAAGAGTCATGAGCATCGCCAAAGCCATGATCCGTTTCGTATTTTTGAGAAAAACACTGGAAGCGAAGAATAGAGAGTCTTTGAGAAAGCGAAATCCTCGTTCCGTAGATTGCTGTCCCTTATATTCACGTAAGATTTCGCATTCAGTCCATTTTTGAGAATCGAGCAAATTGGTAGCAAGAATAAAGCGTCCAACTTGTTGACGATGAATAGCAATGATTAAAGGGTTTTCGACCAAAGTGGCATGAACGTGAAAGGAATGATGAGTTGCTTTAGTATTGGGACGACCTCTTTGCGAATAATGCGGTTGAGCAAGGATTTTAGGCTCATCAAGCTTGTGGTAATTCAGCGTTTTCTCAAAGTCTGTGATAGCACTGAGGGCATCAGCTTCGCAGACAAAACTTTTATTCATTAAGCTCTTTAGGACTTTCTCTTTCTCTTTCAAGGCTTTCTCTATCTGCTTCGATAAAGTTTTGAGTTCGGATTCCATCCTTTGTTGGCTTTCGACAACAATCCATTGCTGTTTGACCCCTGCATACAGCAAATTCTGATCAAACCCGCCACAAAAGAAGCTACCTAAAAGGCTCAAAGCAGATGCCACAATGATGGAACCAATTAAGAGCATCTTCATCAGTAATAGTCTGAATAGACGAAGTAATTGCCGCATCAAGAGCCTCGATTGTACGAGCTTTAGCTGAACGAATAATTTCCTTTAACTTTGACCAACATAACTCAATCGGTGATAAGTCTGGAGAATAAGGAGGGAGAAACTTGACCTTAGCCCCAACAGATTCAATTAAGATTTTCGCAATTTCTGCGTAATGTACTGGCAAATTGTCCATAGCAACAATTGCTCCAACCCATAATTGAGGCAATAATATTTTTTCAATAAAAACTAAGAAGCTTGCAGTGTTTAAACTCCCTACAAAAGTCATTGCTGCTATCAACCCAGTATCACTCATTGCGCCAATTAAAGTAATGTTCTTACCTTTGTTGCTTGGACGGTCGTCATATACTCTTGCTCCCCCTTCACATCTGCCATAGAACCTTGTCATCGCCAGATTTAGTCCTGTCTCATCAATGAATACAAGGTTTTTTACATCTATTGTATCGAGCCAACTCCGAAACTCATAGCGCAATTTTTGGACTCTCTCTGTGGCTTGTTCACTGGCTACTAAAGTTTTTTTTTACGCCCTAAATCCAATCGCTTGAGAGTACGACTTAAACTCGATACACTCACCTTAATTTCTTTGGTTTCTTGGAGTTTTTCTTTTATCTCTCGCAGCTTAGTACAGGACAAAAAGTTGCAAAAGTAGGCAGGGAGGGGTTTTATAAAAGATAACCACATCGTAAATAAAACCCCTATGAAAGAGATTAACCTATTCCGAGAAAAGTTGCAGCAACATCTGCAATGGAATAGAGCAAGACTAGCCTTTGTGTCCATGTTCTTGATCGCGCTAATGCGAGTAAAGACAGTAAACCTAGCTGAAATTGCCACAGGATTTAGTGGTTATGCCAAAGTCGAATCACACTATAAGAGGTTACAGAGATTTTTTCGAGACTTTGAAGTGGACTATGAAAAGATCGCACTCATGGTCGTCAAAGTCATGCAAATCCCCGAACCTTGGGTAATTTCTATCGACCGCACCGATTGGGAATTCGGTAAAACCGTGTTTAATGTGCTGACATTGGGAATAGTGCATTACGGTATTGCATTCCCGTTGGTATGGATGATGCTGGACAAAAAAGGTAACTCAAACACCCGTGAGCGCTGTGAATTGTGTAATCGATTTCTGGAAATATTTGGAGACCGCAAAATCGACTTTTTGAGTGCAGACCGAGAGTTTGTCGGTGAGGATTGGTTAGATTACTTGTTGTGTGAACCATGTAACCGTTTTCGTATCCGCATTCGTAAAAATACTTTGCTCAATGACGGGCAGAAAAAACTGCGTGCCGACATTTGTTTTCAAGACCTCCAAGTTGGTCAGTCCAAAGTATTGTCCAAGCCCAGAAAGGTTTGGAACCATTGGCTTCGTATAGCCGCTATGCGTCTTGATGATGGCGATTTATTAATTGTCGCGACGACTCATGACCCTGATACGGCTATTGCTGACTATGCTAAGCGTTGGGCTATTGAGACTTTATTCGGGTGCTTTAAAACCCGTGGCTTTTGTTTGGAGTCCACTCATCTTCAAGATCCTGAACGTCTTTCCAAACTAATTGCTTTGCTTACTCTGGCTTTATGTTGGGCTTTTTCTTCTGGGCTTTGGTTGGCTCAACTAAATCCCCTCAAGCCTAAAAAACACGGTCGTCTTCCTAAAAGCATTTTTCGCCTTGGTTTTGATTTCCTTCGTCACATCATCTTTGACTTACATCTCAATTCTCAAGCCTTCTTTAACTCCATTAAATTTTTGTCCTGTACTTAGCTCTCGCAGATATATATCATTTTGTTCTCTAACAATTGCTTTCACTAATTCTTCATTCTTGCCTTTAATTTTGGATCGTCGATCTCCTCCTTGCGGTTTTGCTGCGATTTCATCTGTTTCTCGATACCGACGCAAAAAATCTCGCACAAAAGACAGACTTACTTTAAATCGTTTTGCCAAATCTCTCTGCGTATTTTCTTTGTTTTGCCATGCACTTAATATCTTTTCCCGTAAATCAAGCGAATATGCTGCCATATTTTATTTCTATTTCGTGATCCTTCTAGATTACTCTTCCTGTGGCGGGTTTGATCGGAATTTGCTGTAAGTACTACAGACTACGCAAAAACGATAACCTTTGTGGTCTTTCTGCTGACTGAATTGTTCGGGCAATATAATTTGGATTAGCTCCTGTGCAGCTTTTATCGTTGCGGGTACTCGACTAATCCAATCGATGATATTACCAAATTCTCTCAGATTGGTTTCACTATAGAAGGCTGCATCCATTACATACAAGTCTGGTTGTTCTCCTTCCCATTCTGCCTGAAATGCTTTGATTACCTCTGGAAAAGTGCTCTGGTCTGTTTTGTTCCCATCGGCAACATTCATGAATATCGGGATTCCTTCTTCTTCACTGGTCAGTAAATGCCATGTAAATTGCTTCAAGTCTGGGCGATGGTCTCGTGAGTATCCTTGCGTAATTGCGATCGCTACTGCCTCGGTGGCTTCTTCTTCGACTAAATTTTTCTCTCCTGATTCCGTTGTTTGATACTTCCCATGCACTGACATACTTGTACCGTCAAGATGTGTATTCTTGACGCTAACTCCAAATCGTTTACACATCTCTGTGGCTATCTTCACAAATATTAGTGTGATCCCATATTCATATAATTGATCCATCACTCTTCCTAGTCGGCTTTCGTTTAGATATTCTGCTTTTACTCCTGCTCCGATTAGATGTTCTGTCGCTTTTCCTAAAAAAAAGTCACTGAATAAATATAATGGAGCCGTTAAGAAACCCATGCAGTTTAATATCATCGCTTTCACTACTTGTCCCGCACTTACTTTCTCTTGCGGATGGCTACCTATCTCCCGATCTATGATTTCGACTATCCCAATATCATCTACTATCCCTGCAATAATACCCAGATGGTCTATGTCTTGTACGTCTATCTCAGGCATTTGGCTATTTTGATTGCTCTTAATTAAAAATATCTTATTTCAAATTTAACCTGCTGAATCTAGGATTTAAAGCAACTATAAGAGAGTTTTTGCTACACAGGTTTCTCCAATAGTTCAATTTATCGCTATAGAAATAAATAGAAATAAAAAGAGGTGCAAACAATGTTTGCACCTCTTTTTATTAAGAAAAGCTTAGTTACTATTGAACAACCACTTTACCTTGCATACCAGCGCCACGATGAGGAGAGCAATAGTAAGAGAATTCACCAGCTTCGTTGAAGGTAGACTCTAGCTCAGCCTTAGGCTTTTGAGCCAACTTCTTGTGAGAAAGTTCTTCATGACCGTCAAATACGATGTTGTGAGGGAAAGCTTTGTTGTTAAGCCATTTGACAGTATCGCCAACTTTTATTGTTACTACCTTAGGATCGAATACCAACTGACCACCATCAGAACCCATTTTAACGGTGACGGTATCAGCAGAAGCAGAGGTAGCAGACATGAAGAAGCTACCAACAACAAGCACGAGGCTAGCGATCAAAAGACCAAGCTTTTTTGCAAATGCAGAAATATTCATGATTAGTTACCGACTAAAATTCAACTGAAATTGCACAAATTCGACTCGACTCGAATTAAATGTGACTAAAACACGTAGAGAAAGCTATAAGACTTAGCTTTTGGGGCAATTAGACTGTGGCTCGACTAAAAGCACACATTCTTTGTTTAATAGTATATCTTTCCGCCGCCCCAGCCGATACCTTTAACTTTAGGTTCGTAGAGGATGTAACCTGCAATTAGCTTGAGGTCGTTGTCAGTTAGACCACGCATGGTGGGGAAGATATCGGTGCTCTTGAGGCTGGGGTGAACGTCATAGATTTCGGTTACACCATCATAGGTAGTGGGCTTCTTCATGAAATCTACCAAGCCAAGTACGTTGTTACGTGTTGGGTATGCACCTGCAAGGGATTCAGGAGAAAGGTTAACGTTAGGATTAGTAAAGGTTGCGCCGCCGAGGTGGCAGTTAGCACAGGCATTTTGAAATAATTTTTTGCCCTTAGCAATGTCTTTTTGTGTCAAGACAATATTGGTGTTTTCGTTAAGAGGAACGGTACGCAACTCGATAGGAATATCGGCAGCATTGACACTAGGGGTAAAAAGCTGAAAAGCAATCATTACAAAAGCGATCGCCGCAGCTAGATATTTAAAAACATTTTTGTTCATAATTACGGAGATAATTTAGTTAATCTAAGTTTATCTAAAAGAAATTAAGCTAATTTTAAAGATTTATTGCGATTGACTAATCACAGTTAATCTTTAGGTGTTTTAGAATTTTGGGCTTCAGATGCCATGATGACGGCTTTTGCATCTTCCAAAGCGAGTTTGGTTTCTGCATCTTGGTAAGCGATCCCTAGGCGATCACACAGTTTAAATACAGCCTCAATAGTGAGTTTGTAGTCTTCGGCGATCTCAGCGATCGAATAGTCAGCAAAGCCCATAGCAATACTCGTATCTAGTTAATTCTAGAGATGTTTGTGCTATTTTCTCATGCAAAGGGGAGACAAAACCCAAAAAGTAGAGGCAGTACAAAGCCCTGCCTCTACTTTTTAGTTGCTTAATTGCAAGGATGTTGAGATGACAATACAACAGTAACTGTTGTATCGCCCCCAAGAAATTTTTTTATGTCATTGTGCAAAAAGCGCAAAATGGTCAGAATCACTTATCAATTCTGACCATTTTGTGCTTTTTACGACATGGGAAGCACAGCATAAATGGCTATATCGAAACTCATATTGTTTGAAAGTGTTGCTTTGCAACACTTTCAAAAAAGTTCTTGGTTCAGGTTTAAGTGCAAAGTGTTGTAATAAAGTCAGTAGTCAACAGTAAAACAGTAATGACAGCCGCTAATAATTCGCCTGTTAACGCTCTTATTGCTTCACCCGTAACGATTGCAGTTACCCAAGCACCTAGTGAGGTTGTGGTTAATCGCGAAATTGCGATCGCTGGTATAGCCAACTTTACTCAAGTTTTACAAATTCTAGTAACATTGCCTAATGATGCAGTTGTTCCGATGCAAGTTAACCCAAACATGGGGACTTGGCAAGCCAAAATTACGGCTGGTTTACCAACTGCGATGGCGACATTTTTGCGAGTGCAGGCGATTGGTGCAAACAATCAGCTTTTGGCTGAGTTAATAGTCAATGTTTTAGTCAAAAATCCTGATATCGCTCTAGTCACTAAGCAAGCTACACGTTTTAAAGCTTCCCCTGCAGATTCAGAGACTTTACCGCCACAGAGCAAGGTAGATATTAAGGCTGGACAAACCTTTGAGGTCTTGCGCTACGGTACTGTCGATGGACATATCAAGGTTTTGCTCAAGCAACCGATCCCGTCTATGGGAGCATTTGGTTATTTCTATGCGCCTCATGTGGATTTGATTGCACCGATTACGCTAATGGTGAAGCAACCCACGATTTTTAAGATCTCGACAGCGGCTTCGCAAGCTTTACCTGCTAACCAAAAAGTCGAGTTGAAGGCAGGGACTAAGTTATTGTTGGATGGGAACTTTACGATTACCGATAACCATATCCAAGTCAAATTAGCTCAACCATTGGCTCCTGTTGGACAAATTGGATTCTTTTTCCTGCCTCATGTCGAACTATCGAAGCTAGGCGAATCAATTGATTTCTCGAATCCTGAGGATGTTAGTGATATCCCGATCAATGGCGCGATCGCTACAGTGATTACTGACACTTTCTTAAAATCATCATCTCAAAATGCTAGCAGCCTCTCCGATATGCAAAAAATCATGGTTAAGGCTGGCACAACCTATCCAATTAGTGGCTATGCTGCAGTTAATGGTCATTTTCGAGTGAAGTTTACATCTGCAATTGCTCCCATTGGTAATGTGGGATTTTTCTATGAGCGACATATCAGCATCACCAAAAATGGCAAGCCGATACTATTCGATCCTGATATGAAAACCCTAACCCTCAGGCAAAACACAGTACTCAAAAAACGCCCTATTGACTCGCGCCAGTTAGCCACCAATGAATTAGCACCCCTTACAGCAGGTGATGTGTTTGGTCTAGATAGCTATAGCCTGACCGATATTCATTATCAAGTCACCTTAAATGAGGAAGTGCCACCATTGGGCAATTCAGGCTTTGTATTTGTAGGACATGTCAGCCTTAAGCAGGGCAATAAGGTGCTTGACATTAATCCCAAGCGCAAAGTTTTAGGTGTACCCTATTTTTCACAATTAGACAATCCACGTGATCCTTTTGTGACCTGTAATGTCACCTCGATCGCTATGGCGTTAGCTTTTCACGGTAGGCGATCGCGTAATCCGCGGCAGCAGCTAGAAGATGAGCTATATCAATGGGTAATTGATCGCCATGGCAGGCAAGCACGTACGGATAATTCCGTTTTACAACGGCTTTATCATGCCTATGGATTTGGTGGCAACTTTAGTACTAATCGTACATGGTCACAAATTCAACAGGAAATTATCGCCAATCGCCCCGTTGTCATTGGCGGTTACTTCACTCACGGCGGACATATCATTACGATCATTGGCTTTGACGAGAAGGGTTATATTGTCCATGATCCTTATGGAGATGCTCTTACAGGATACAGACAAACAGAAGGCAAGAGCTTGCACTATCCCCATACTTACATGCGTAATATGTGTGGTATCGATGGCGATGTATGGGCGCATTTCATTCTGCCCCAATAATTAACAAAGCAGGTCGGAACATTGCTTTGTTAATTATTGCAACCCTAAACGTTTGTGGAAGCGCAACCCTTCGGATTGCGCTTCTATAGCAATGTAAGTTTTCTAAGCGATCGCCGATCCATCGACTACATCCTGCCAGCGTCCATTGCCAACTGCTCTGATGGCTTCTGGTAATTGGATTGCGCCTGTGTAAATCGATTTACCCACGATCGCACCCTTGACACCGACAGATTCTAACGACAGCAGATTTAACAAATCGGTAATCGAACTGATGCCACCAGAGGCAATGACAGGCACATCAACATTTTCGGCCAGTTGGCGCAAAGCCTCGATATTTGGTCCTTGCATCGTCCCATCACGATGAATGTCGGTATAGATAATCCCTGCAACACCAATCGAGGTCATGCGTCTAGCCAAATCCACCGCCATGACTTCCGAAGTCTCTAGCCAACCTCTTGTGGCAACTTTGCCATCACGGGCATCGATACCAATCATGATTTGTTCAGGAAATTCTGCACAAATATCGGCGATTAGTTGTGAGTTCTCTACTGCGGCTGTGCCTAAGATGACGCGACTAACGCCAGAGTGCAGCACGGAAAGGATACTTTCGCGATCGCGCAAGCCACCACCCATCTGTACACGCATGGGGATGGAACGGGCGATCGCCTCAATTACCTTTAAATTTTGGGGCTTGCCTACCTTTGCACCATCTAAATCAACTACATGCAAATACTTAGCGCCTTGACTGTACCAGCGTTGGGCAACCTCTACAGGGTCTTCACCAAATACTTCTGACTGTTGATAATCCCCTTGATAGAGCCTTACACAGCGTCCATCTAAAATATCAATTGCGGGAATTACATCCATAATTTTTACCTACGATCCCAGAAGCTTATTCTATCTAGATTTAGCGATCGCGGTATAGTACAAATCAAGGAAAAACCAATTTAGTAGTTTTCGCGCCTACGGCGCGAAAACTACTAAATTGGTTTTTATTCAGTTTTTATTTAAAATTTGTCCCTATGAAATCGCCTAAGCAGTCAGTATCGCAACGGTTAATGTCTATTGGTATCGTGATTAGCGTTATCTTTTTGCTGATGGCGATCGTCTCACCTCTGCTCCAAGCTTTCGGGCTGTTAAATCCAAGTGAGTTTCTCAGCTATCCGATCCATGAGCCACCATCAGCACAGCATTGGTTCGGTACAGATTTACAGGGACATGATGTATTTGCCAGAACGATCGCTGGTGCAGGTGTGGCATGGCAAGTCACGCTTGCCTCGACAATCATTAGCTTAGCGATCGGCGTACCCTTGGGGATGCTAAGTGGCTACAAAGGCGGCTGGCTCGATCGCGGTTTAGTCTTCCTCATGGATGCGCTCTACACCTTACCCAGTCTATTGCTCTCACTGACGATCGCCTTTGTGGTCGGTGCGGGTGTCTGGAATGCGGCGATCGCTCTCAGTGTTGCCTATATCCCCCAATATTTTCGGGTAATCCGCAACCAAACCGTGAGTACGAAAACCGAGGTGTATATCGAAGCGGCTCAAGCGATCGGTGCGGATACGAAAACGATCTTAATGAAATATCTCGCGCCCAATGTGATCCAAAGCTTACCTGCTATTTTCACCCTCAACGCCGCCGATGCAATTCTGACGATCGCTGGTTTAGGATTTTTAGGTTTAGGCATCCCTGAAGATGTGCCTGAATGGGGTCACGATCTCAAGCAAGCTCTCGATGCGCTATCGACTGGCGAAAATATCTGGTGGACAACGGTTTTCCCTGGTTTGGCGATTACTTTTATGGCGATCGGGCTTTCTCTCGTAGGTGAAGGTTTGACTCAGAGATTTAGTAGTAAGAAGACTGAGGTTTAACTATGAATTTATACAAATTAAATAGTCATTTTTTGGTTGTCTAATTGACATTTGATTAAATATAAATTTGATGCTAAAGACATGTACAAAGATATTAGTTTCACTACATCTATACCTAAACAAAAAATGTCAAATAAGGTTACACAGGAATTTGAAATACATGACAAGTCTACAAAGCTGGTTATTATTTTGCACGCTTATACTTCCTCCCCAAGTAAAATGATCCATGTGCGTGATGCAGTTGTTGAGGCAATTCCTAACGCTGATATTTTTATCCCTCAACTACCAGCCTCTATCTCTTCATTGGCAAGTCCAATTGAAATTGTTATTAGTCTTCTAAATATAGTTGATCAACTATGGGAGAGAAGGCAGCAAAGAGACGATAAGAATCCCTATGATGGAGTTATCATAATCGGACATAGTCTAGGAGCTATTCTCGCAAGAAAAATTTATATTTATGCTTGTGGAGAAACTAGAGAGCATTTATTTGAACCAGAAGTAATAGAAGTAATAGAAAAAGGTCGTCGAATTTGGGCAAGCAAGGTTGAAAGAATTATCCTGCTAGCTGGAATGAATAGAGGTTGGAAAATATCTCATCATATGCCACTGAGTCATGTAATAATGTGGACATTTGGAATAGTAATTGGGAACATTATACTTCTGGCATCAAAAAATTGTCCTTTGATTTTTAATATTAAGCGTGGTTCACCATTTCTTACGAATCTTAGGATTCAATGGCTTGCAATGAAACAGGCTACAAATTTAAAAGAAGAGAGTACAACTCTAGTCATTCAGCTATTAGGATCTGTCGATGATATTGTTAGTCCTGATGATAATGTTGACTTAATAAGTGGAGAAGACTTTTATTACTTAGACGTACCCATGTCTGGTCATGCAGATGTAATTAACATTGACGATAGGACCAATGCTGGACAGGAAAGGAAAAAAGTGTTTGACATAGCCCTTACTGCTCCATTAACTGAATTGCAACAGTACAGTACACTACCTCAGGATCGGCACGAAATTACATCATTTGTCAAACGTCCAGATGTCCAAAATGTTGTTTTTGTAGTTCATGGTATTCGTGATTTGGGTTACTGGACCCGAAAAATTGCTCGACGGATTCAAAAAATGGGTAAATCTCAAAATATTACCATCGAATCGGAGACTTCAACTTATGGTTATTTTCCCTTACTTTCCTTTCTACTACCTTGGAAACGACGAGAGAAAGTTGCATGGTTAATGGATCAATATACTGAAGCTTTAGCTATTTATCCAAATGCAGAATTCTCTTTTGTTGGTCACAGTCATGGGACGTACCTATTGGCTAAAGCACTTCAAGATTATCCATCTTGTCGTTTTAAAAATGTCGTATTTGCTGGAAGTGTAGTTCGTACAGACTACAATTGGTATCAACATATTGAAAAAGGACAAGTTAAATCTGTCTTAAACTATGTAGCTACTGGAGATTTTGTAGTAGCAATTTTTCCGAAAGCATTTCAAATTTTGGGTCTACAAGATTTAGGGAGTGCTGGTCATGATGGATTTAATCACAACAAATCAGTTGTTAATGTGAAGTTTGTCAATGGAGATCACGGAGCTGCTTTGAATGAGTTGAACTGGGATGCTATAGCCGCTTTTATAGTTGATGACAATCCAAATCTTACTCCAAATGAAATTATTCGAGGGGGACGTTCTCCTTTGGTAATCTTATTAGGTAAGGTAGCACCATTATTATGGTTTCTAATATTAATAGTTTTAATCTTGATAGGTTATTTCATTCTCTTTAATACTTACTTAGCAGAGTGGCAGAAAACAGCAACTTTTTTGTTATATCTATGGAGTGTTTTTAAGATTTTAACCAGTTTTTAATTCAATCACTGCTCGCTTAGGGTGTGTTAATGTAACTTACTTTTTAAGATGTCTAAGTAGTGCGATCGCTGATCGCGTAGGGTGTATTAATGAAATGCAACGCACTTTTTAATATCAATTAAACGAACTTTTTACAACCTTAAACTCCGAAGGTAGCGAGATCTCCAACCACGTAACCATTGGCTGCACAAACGCCATTATTTAGTAGGTTCTCAACACTACCTATTCCAGTATATTAAATAGGAACATAGACACTTTTCTACAATAATCCAAGTATCAAAGCAATCTATGTAAGCAAATTTACTCGTAAAACATGATTTAAATCTGATGAAACGATTAGCATTGCCCCTATCAATTTTGTTTGGGTTTCCCCTCGTTGTCACCACCCAGTCAACTGCACAATCACCAAACTATACCCTTCAACTGAAAGCAAACTCTGATAAATGTCTCCAGAAAAAGAATCCTGATTGGGAGAATGGAAACCCAATTCATCTCTGGGATTGTGGTGTGGATAAGGACAACGAATCTTGGATCTACAACGCTCAA
The DNA here is from genome assembly GCF_012863495.1 of Pseudanabaena yagii GIHE-NHR1. Lineage (NCBI taxonomy): Bacteria > Bacillati > Cyanobacteriota > Cyanophyceae > Pseudanabaenales > Pseudanabaenaceae > Pseudanabaena > Pseudanabaena yagii. The sequence continues at coordinate 2,332,487 of NZ_JAAVJL010000001.1, read as the reverse complement.
ACAGGACAAATTCGTGCCAAGGCTAATCCTAGCAAATGTCTCCACAAGAAGAATCCCGATTGGGAGAATGGAAATCCAATTCATCTCTGGGATTGTGACGTAGATAAGGACAACGAATCTTGGATCTACAACGCTCAAACAGGACAAATTCGTGCCAAGGCTAACCCTGACAAATGCATCCAAAAGAAGAATCCCGATTGGGAGAATGGAAATCCAATTCATCTTTGGGATTGTGGCGTAGATAAGAACAACGAATCTTGGGAAAAGACTATCTTTGCTGTTAATTCTCACACAACTAACACCAATAATCCTAAACCAGCACAGACTGCTCCAGTCAAACCAGTTGCAGCCAATGATGACGCTGAAATTACTTGTAGTGGCTCAAATCAATTGACCAGTGCCGAAATCCAAGAAATCTTGCGAGTTCATAATGCAGCACGCGCTGAGGTTAATGTTCCACCACTCAAATGGAACTGTAAATTAGCAGATTTTGCCCAAGATTGGGTCAATAAAGATGTGTGGGGACATAGTTCTTCGGAAGATCGTCAAAAGATCATCTTGGGTAGCTATTCGGGTGAAAATTTAGCTGCTGCTGCTCCCTCAAGTCAGAATATTGCCACTAATGGACCAACTGGTTGGTGGCAAGAAAAAGCCTTTTGGAACAGTGAATCTGTAAGTTGTCAGTCAGGAAAGGTCTGCGGTCACTATACTCAGATGGTTTGGCGCGATACGGCTGAAGTAGGCTGTGGCTTAAATCGTAAGTCAAGTGCTATGGGTGGCGAATGGACGCAAAATTCAGTCTATTTATCTTGCGTTTACAATCCCGGCGGAAATATTGGTGGGCGTAAGCCATTCTAAAATTGAGATCGCCGCTCTTGTAGGGTGCGTTAATGTAACGCACCCTTATATTTGAAGAATATTAGAAGATCTTGCATTTAGTATTAGCTTTAACTTACTTAGGAACACTTTCACCAGATACTTAATACCAATTCCCAAGATGACAAGAACATTTTGGGAATATCAAACCCCTTCCTTACTAAGTACCAAGTGATTTCTAGCCATGTTTCCCAACGATACGCCAGCAATAGATAATCCAGTAGATTTCGCATCTCCCACAACTCCCATAGAAACATCTAGCCAGCCGCAGCTCAAACCTACCCAAATCCTTTCACCACAAGAATTAAATATATTAAATGCTAAGTCAAATCTGAAAGGAACCTTGCAATTATTAGGGCATCTTGCAGTGATGGCTGGTAGCGGCTATCTCTGGGGTACAAACATGGGAAATCTTAGCGATCGCTGGTTTATTGCCATACCTGCCCTAGTGCTTTACGGATTTAGCATTGCGATTATGTTTGCGCCTTTGCATGAGGCATCCCATCGCACTGTTTTTACGAATAATCGCGCCAATGATGTCCTTTGTTGGTTCGCAGGACTTTTATCTTTTTATAACAGTACCTTCTATCGGCTCTATCACAAATGGCATCATCGCTATACCCAGATTCCTGATAAAGATCCAGAACTTAGCGATCGCAAACCCACAAATCTCAGAGAATATATCATCGAAATTAGCGGGATTACTTGGTGGATTGGCAAGTTTAAGAGACATTTCCTCACCGCGATCGGCAACTTAGAAAATTGTCCATTTATTCCCGAAAGCTCCCGTGCGGAAGTGATTCTCTCTAACCGTTTACAGCTGTTGGTTTATGCCGTAGCGATCGCTATTTCTATCTATTTTCAACAACCTTGGTTTATTACCTATTGGATGCTACCCCTCGCAGTTGGTCAGCCGATTTTAAGATTTCTGCTCCTAGCCGAGCATACCGATCGCCCCAATACCGACAATATGCTTGCCAATACCCGCACCACGCTCACCCTTGCACCCTTACGATTCTTGATTTGGAATATTTCTTACCATGCCGAGCATCATCTCTATGCTTCCATTCCCTTCCATCAATTAGGTGCAGCCCATACAAAATTAAGTTCCCATTTTGAATGTGTCGAAAATGGCTATATCAATGTCCATCGCCAAATCATCGCTAATTTCGGCGCAAAGACTGGGAACTCCGCAGCATGAACGTTTTTACAATTGAGAACTTTCAACTTCAGTGCGGGGCAACTTTGCCACAAGCGCAACTGGTTTATCAGACCCATGGCGAACTAAATGGCGATCGCTCCAATGTAATTCTCTATCCCACCTCCTACGGGGCACAACACCCCGATATTGAGTGGCTAGTGCGACCTGAGGGTATTCTCGATCCGACTAAATGGTTTGTGATCATCATCAATATGTTTGGGAATGGACTATCGAGTTCGCCTAGTAACTGTGCGGAATGTGGCTTAGCTGAGCAAGGTTTCTGGTTTACCCATCTCGATAATGTCACGGCTCAAGAGCAACTGCTACGCGAAGTCTTTGGGATTAAGCGCTTAGCCCTTGTTTACGGCTGGTCGATGGGCGCACAGCAGGCTTATCATTGGGGTGCATTGTATAGCGATCGCGTAGAACGTATCGCCGCAATTTGCGGCACGGCGAAAACTACAGAGCATAATCGCATTTTCCTAGAGAGTTTGCGATATTCTCTAACTAGCGATCCAAATTGGAATGGAACTAGTTTTGATGGCATTCCCGATCGCGGATTTCGCACCTTTGCCAGAATTTACGCCAGTTGGGCAGCATCCCAAGCCTTTTATCGTGAAGGTTTGTATTATCAATTCGGTTACGAATCTCTTGAAGATTATCTTCTGCGTGGTTGGGAAGCTGGCTATCGCAAGCGCGATCCGCGAAATTTGATGGCAATGCTTGACACTTGGCTCAGGTGCGATGTCAGTGATAATCCTATTTATCAAAAAGATTATGAACTTGCCATGCGATCGATTCAAGCGAAAACCCTAGTCATGCCCAGCACTACGGATTTGTATTTTACCCCCGAAGATTGCGATCGCGAAGCGACTCTAATTCCCAATAGTTCCTATCTTCCCATTCCTTCGATCTGGGGACATCGTGCGGGCAATCCCTATCAAAATCCTGAAGATGAACAGTTCATACGTCAAGCAGTTTGGGAATTGCTAAGTGGGTAAGCAGAAACAGCCAAGCAAAGCTCCAGCAACTATATTGTATCAAGGCTTGAAAGCAGCGATCGCGGCGGATGTTATCAAAATCTTAGCTATCCTAAACCAATGGCAAATACAACACTTTCGTATCCCATTCTGATTGTTCGGTAACTTCAATTATTGCGTCTGGCTAATAGGCGCGATCGCATTAGGCTCATATCTGGTTGCAGTTCTTGGAATCGTTGCTGAACTTTTGCGGCGATTTGTTCTCTTTGTTGGAGATAGGCTTCTATGGATTCTTGATGGCGAAGGTAGTAGGTGATCGCGCTGTAAGTATCGGATAGAGACAGGGTAGAGTATTGCTGCACGATGGTTTCGGGCGATGCTCCGTCTAGGAATGCTCTGATTACTAGTTCTAGAAGTACTCTAGTTTTGCCGATGCGAATTGCTCCTGTTTCGTCTTCTCGAAAGGGTGGTGCTTCGCGTTCTAAAACTATGCTCATGGGTTTATCTCCATTGATGATTTCGGTCTTTGCTTGCTTTTTACTCTGGTGTATATTCGATTACTAGAGCGATCGCGATCGTAATTTCTATCATTATGTCTTCAGAAATTCTCCCTAGTTGTCGGATAAACCTTGTGGTATCTAAACCTCTTAGTTGAAGCGTATCAATTGCTGAGACTTTACTTAATCCATTCGTGCTATCTGGCTCAATCTTGATATGCCAGATGTTTTCCTCGAAATATGGTTTCCAGTCAGTAATGGGAGCAATCAGTTTTATGGGTAATTTGCCGATCGCATCTGAGCTAATCACAACCACTGGTCTAGTTTTCCGAATTTCCGCACCGACGGTTGGCTCAAGATTGACCAGCCAGATTTCACCTCTATTTGGTTTCATGGCTATACTCAAGAATATCTCCTGCTCCTAGTTCTTTCCATTCTGGATTTTGTTGATAATGCTCTACCATCTTTTCTGCTTGCTGAGCAAGGATTTGGCGGCGTTGTTCTAATGGCATTTTTAGTAAAGATCGGCGAGACTTTTTTCTGGCTTCAAGTCTTCGGAAGATATCATGGGCGATCGCATCTTGTTCTGTCTGAGGTAGTGCAGAAGCGGCGGTAAAGGCTTGTTCGAGTAGGGTAGTCATGGTGTTTTCTCCTATTGTATCAAGGCTTGAAAGCGTGGATCGTGGCGGATGTTGTCAAAATCTGAGTCGGTCTTTGCTCTATTAAGATATTCTTCACTATCTATCTCAATTGTTTTTTGTAGGTTGAGAATAGCTTCATCAATTTGATTCTGTACTACATAGAAACAGGCTTTGTCATAATAAGCGCTACCCTCATTAAATTCCATTTCTTTCTCAAAGCTAGCAAGAGCCTCATCAAATTTTCCTAACCTCAAAAATGCATAACCTCGACTGCTCCAAGCATAGTGGTAGTCAGGTTTTATCTCTAAGGCTTTGTCATAAGATGAGATCGCTTCTTCATATCTATTTAGATCTCTTAGCGCATCACCTCGATTATCCCAAGCATAGTGGTAGTCAGGTTTTATTTCTAATGTTTTATCGTAGGAAGAGATCGCTTCTTCGTATCTTCCTAAATTACCTAGCGCAAAGCCTCGGTTGTACCATGCTTCGTGGAAGTCAGGTTTGATGGCTACGGCTCGGTCATAGGAGGCGATCGCTTCTTCGTATCTTCCTAAATTATCTAGCGCAAAGCCTCGGTTGTTCCATGCTTCGTGGTCATCAGGTTTGATGGCTACGGCTCTGTCATAGGAAGCGATCGCTTCTTCGTATCTTCCTAAATTACCTAGCGCAATGCCTCGGTTGTTCCATGCTTCGTGGTCATCAGGTTTGATTTCTACGGCTCTGTCATAGGAAGCGATCGCTTCTTCGTATCTTCCTAAATTACCTAGCGCAATGCCTCGGTTGTTCCATGCTTCGTGGTCATCAGGTTTGATGGCTACGGCTCTGTCATAGGAAGCGATCGCTTCTTCGTATCTTCCTAAATTACCTAGCGCAATGCCTCGGTTGTTCCATGCTTCGTGTTTGTCAGGTTTGATGGCTACGGCTCGGTCATAGGAAGCGATCGCTTCTTCGTATCTTCCTAAATTACCTAGCGCAAAGCCTCGGTTGTACCATGCTTCGTGGAAGTCAGGTTTGATGGCTACGGCTCGGTCATAGGAGGCGATCGCTTCTTCGTATCTTCCTAAATTATCTAGCGCAATGCCTCGGTTGTTCCATGCTTCGTGGAAGTCAGGTTTGATTTCTACGGCTCTGTCATAGGAAGCGATCGCTTCTTCGTATCTTCCTAAATTACCTAGCGCAATGCCTCGGTTGTTCCATGCTTCGTGTTTGTCAGGTTTGATGGCTACGGCTCGGTCATAGGAGGCGATCGCTTCTTCATTTCTTCCTAAATTAACTAGCGCAACACCTCGGTTGTTCCATGCTTCGTGTTTGTCAGGTTTGATGGCTACGGCTTGGTCATAGGAGGCGATCTCTTCTTCGTATCTTCCTAAATTATCTAGCGCAACACCTCGGTTGTACCATGCTTGGTGTAAGTCAGGTTTGATGGCTACGGCTTGGTCATAGGAGGCGATCTCTTCTTCGTATCTTCCTAAATTATCTAGCGCAATGCCTCGGTTGTACCATGCTTCGTGGTAGTCAGGTTTGATTTCTACGGCTCTGTCATAGGAAGCGATCACTTCTTCGTAGTTTTCTGCTTCAATGAAAGCATCGCCTAAATCCCATAAGAACAAGCCAGAGCTAAATTCGGGATTTGCCTCTGTGACGATATGCTCAGCAATTTTCTTTGCTTGTTGTAACCATTGAAGCCGTTGAGCTTTAGGGACAATCTTCGCTTTGTAAATGAGCGCCGCAAACTTCGCTAAACCTTCTAAAGATGGGATTTGACCAAAGCAGATTTGCCTTGTCGATTCTAGTTGAGAGCGAGAGAGATTTAGTTTGTCTAATTCTTCGGTTCTGACAACTTCCTTTTCTAAAACCATCGATCCATTCATCACTGCTGGCTGGATCGTACTCAAAAATTTGCGTGTACTTTCAGTCAATAAACCATGAGATTCGAGACTAAATTCACTAGCGATCACGGTAAAGAGAGTTTTGATTACATCAGTTTGATTAAAATAATGGGATTCAAAAAGATGAGTCAAAAGGACTTGGCGAATATCTCGATTGGCGGCAAAGCAAATGTGATAAAGCGCTTCAGCCTTGTAGCGACACCATTCGGCACTAGCATATTTTTCGCTGACATGACTCTCAGGCGCAATCACCCGATCGCCTTGAACGTTGTAATAATCAGCAATGATTTTATGGGTTTGGGCAAATTGTTCAATAGATTCTTGCCAGAGAGATTCTCGAAACACATCTCGCGCCACATCATCGAGTCGATAAAACCTTTGGATTGGCTCCACAAATTCTCTTTGGATCAACCAATCATAACAACTTTGTCCATTTTCCCAGTTCAACTCAGACTGCTGTTCCAGCAAATGCTGAATCAATCGGCGCTCGAACCACCGACAACAAGCTGCGATTTGTAATGCTTGCTTTTCCTTATCATTCAAACCCTGTAGCAATAACTTGACAATCCCTTGATTACCCTGAGCAAAACTAATCGGTTTACCTTTTTCCTGTTTCTGTCGCACCCAATTGAGATAGTAGGGCAGTCCCTTTGTAACCTTAAAGATTGCCGCGATTTCCACATCATCCTTAATGCCAATATCCTGTAAATATTTTTGAGTTTGGCTTTGGTCAAATCGATCCAATTGACGCTCAAAAATGAGATTGCGATCCTGCTGAAGCTTGCGCCATGCTTCCTCATCCAACAAACTTTTTCTACCCGCCACCACCAACCGCACGCGATGCGGCTGAAGTTGCGTATTTGCTAATAAAGATTGCCATAGCCAACGATCTAGATCCGATGTGACTTTTTCGTAGGTATCCAGCACTAATACCACCGTCTTTTTAGTCTGTTGCGATCGTTGTACCAAAGCCTCCGCAAAAGCTTTAGTCAATTTAGGAATCGGCTCTAACATCAAAGCCTGTAATTCTTTGTTTTTCTTTGTTGCTCGATGCTGTTGTAACACCTGCTGCCAATGATCCTTTTCCGTCAATAACATCCCTGCTATATCAACCGTTCTTTCCGCTGTAGTCTCTAGTACAGGCTTACTCAATCCCGATATTGGCATCAGATCTCCTAATGCACTCGCCCCTGCCTTAAGCAAACTTTTTACATGATCCAACTGTTCTTTATCAACTAACTTTTTACCGTCAATCGATTCAGTTTGCAGTTGATTGGCTGTTTGTTGATATTCGTCATATAAAGTCTGAAATGGATCTTTTGCTAGTAGATCTCTTTGCCAAAATGCTAATGGCGGTAACTGTGAATGCAATTTTGCCATTAACTCAATAGGCGTATTAATCCCCTCAGTTAATCCAAACGACACTTCTGTAAAATCAGCCTGTTGGCAATGGGTGTCTACTAATCGTCTTTTCAGAGTAGACTTGCCCACACCACCGATACCCCAAATATAAAACATCACTGGATACGCGGCAGGCTCAGCCAAAGCCCTCACAAAAGAATTTTGTAAATCCTCAGCCGATTGACGCGAGATGTAAGGAATGGAATGAGCCATGATATCTGATTGACTAAATAATCCAGTTATTACTCGTTTACGACAAGAGGATGAACAAGATAAGCAGTGAGACACAAGATAAAAATCTTTCTATATCCAGTTTCTGTTACTAGCAAGAGACTGTAATTTTTTTAGTGTTTCATTGGCAAATTTAACGAATAATCAATAATTTCAGCCTGAGTTTACACAAAATTTTTTACAGTCTCACTAGCAAAGGCATTTTTTCCAATACAGTTAATTAGCCATCTTGCATCGAAAAGATATTGATTTAACTTAGATCTTTAATAACTCCTAGATTTTAGCAAATTCTGCTGACATTCTTGCAAAATGGCTTGCAGTATCCCTAACGCCTGATCTAGATCGCCTGTCGCATAGTTTTATAGGTATTTAGCTAAGTACAGGACAAAAATTTAATGGAGTTAAAGAAGGCTTGAGAATTGAGATGTAAGTCAAAGATGATGTGACGAAGGAAATCAAAACCAAGGCGAAAAATGCTTTTAGGAAGACGACCGTGTTTTTTAGGCTTGAGGGGATTTAGTTGAGCCAACCAAAGCCCAGAAGAAAAAGCCCAACATAAAGCCAGAGTAAGCAAAGCAATTATACCTTAACAGGGAATAGACTTAACATTATCAAAAGACTGAAAGCGCAAAGTCAATAAAGAATCCAAAGCTGCTTTATGAGTAGTGCGGGAATTCTCAAGGCAAGAAGCAATAGCAAACTTGAAAGAATCAAAATCAGGGTAATAGACGGAGTAGAGACACTGTTTCTTCACAAATTTCCAAAGACGCTCAATCAAGTTTAAGTTTGGAGAGTAAGTAGTCAAATAAAGAAGCTCGATATTTAATGACTGAGCCAACTCAAAAACTAAAACACACTTTTGATAACGAGCATTATCCAAGACAAGAGTAATGGGTATAGTCAAACCCAAAGCCGCAAGTTTGTGGAGTAAGTCACAAACACTTTGAGCATTGATGTAAGAATCATTAGTCACAGTAATCAACTCATGAGTAACAGCATTAAGTGCACCGAGGACATTAAAACGCTGCCTTCCCGACCCAGATTTAAGAAACAAGCGTTCAAAACACCACAAAAAGCCTAAATAGGCTCCAAGGACAAAGTGAGCAGCATCAACAAAGAAAACGGCTCTTTGTCCAGATTTAGCTTCCTCTAAGCGCGGTTCTAGTTTTTTTTAAGAAATTCCTCTTGTGCTGCTGGGTCAGCCTTTGCAGGTATTAGCCCCACTCGACGACAACTCATTCCCATCGATTTCAGGAAATGACGCACCTGTTCTCGACTACGGACAATCCCTGTCAACTCAGTAATTTTTGCTGCTGCATGAGCCAGCGTTTTAGGTGGATGTTCTCGAAAATATATCTCTAAACTTTCTTGATGCTGTTTTAGTTCACTCTGGGGGCGATTAAAGGTCAGTTCTTTCAGTTTGCTTATCCCACCTTCTTTATAATCTCGTAAATAGTTCAACAGTGTCGGTTCACTGATTCTTAGCAGTTGTGTAATTTCCTTGTGCGCGTATTTCTGGCTTTTTAGGTATAGTGCTTCCATTTTTCTCTGCACTCGTGGATGCGGATGATGGAATCTTTCGTAATGCAGCGCATCTATTTCTTCCTTGGTAAATGTTATTCGGAGCATCTTGGAGAAAAGTTAACGTTTCTTCCATCTTTACTCTTATGAAAAATAAAGTCTACCCCCTGTCAAGGTATAGTTTGGAAAGACGTTCAGGATCTTGAAGATGAGTGGACTCCAAACAAAAGCCACGGGTTTTAAAGCACCCGAATAAAGTCTCAATAGCCCAACGCTTAGCATAGTCAGCAATAGCCGTATCAGGGTCATGAGTCGTCGCGACAATTAATAAATCGCCATCATCAAGACGCATAGCGGCTATACGAAGCCAATGGTTCCAAACCTTTCTGGGCTTGGACAATACTTTGGACTGACCAACTTGGAGGTCTTGAAAACAAATGTCGGCACGCAGTTTTTTCTGCCCGTCATTGAGCAAAGTATTTTTACGGCGGATACGAAAACGGTTACATGGTTCACACAACAAGTAATCTAACCAATCCTCACCGACAAACTCTCGGTCTGCACTCAAAAAGTCGATTTTGCGGTCTCCAAATATTTCCAGAAATCGATTACACAATTCACAGCGCTCACGGTGTTTGAGTTACTTTTTTGTCCAGCATCATCCATACCAACGGGAATGCAATACCGTAATGCACTATTCCCAATGTCAGCACATTAAACACGGTTTTACCGAATTCCCAATCGGTGCGGTCGATAGAAATTACCCAAGGTTCGGGGATTTGCATGACTTTGACGACCATGAGTGCGATCTTTTCATAGTCCACTTCAAAGTCTCGAAAAAATCTCTGTAACCTCTTATAGTGTGATTCGACTTTGGCATAACCACTAAATCCTGTGGCAATTTCAGCTAGGTTTACTGTCTTTACTCGCATTAGCGCGATCAAGAACATGGACACAAAGGCTAGTCTTGCTCTATTCCATTGCAGATGTTGCTGCAACTTTTCTCGGAATAGGTTAATCTCTTTCATAGGGGTTTTATTTACGATGTGGTTATCTTTTATAAAACCCCTCCCTGCCTACTTTTGCAACTTTTTGTCCTGTACTAAGGGTATTTAGTTATGATAAGTTCTCTTGCATCCATAACCGAAAAGCCTTCATAGCTGCACTGCGTCCTTGGCTAAGACTGATCTCTAAAAACTGCGGTATGACATCACGGATAGGAAGATCACCAAAAATAGGGCTTAACTGTGATTCGACATAATCGCCATCACACAAGATATAAATTTTCAAGCTCTGATCGTATAGCCAGAGTTCAGGCACACCAAGGGTACGATAAACATCAAACTTAGTTTTGGAAGTTACATCTACCTCGATCGCTAGATCGGGTGGCGGATCGATGGTCATGTCTAGTTTGCGGATACCACGCATAGCGACATTGTTTTGAATGTAGAAGCAGTCATCGGGTTCTAGTCCTGCAAGTTTGTCCATGCGCTTGAAAGTCTTGGAGCCAAACCCCTCAAAATCAATTTCCATTTCGTCCATCAAGACCTGTACAGAATCTCTAATCAAAACTTTAATTTTTTCGCTTTCAGGTAGATACTGTCTTGAGTAGCAAAAAGTCAAGAGGGAATTTGAACAAAATTAGGGTCGAAAGAACGCTGAGACTTGAGAACGCCAAAGACCTGTCGTAACAGCTTGTGCATGACAGCGCCAATGACAGACATTTTGGACTTACCCTTAGCCGTAAGGCGATCGCAGAAAGCAGCAATCGGTGAATTATAACGCCGAGCAACAATCGCAGGCATAAATAGAGCTTTACGCAAACGCGAATTACCAATTTTTGATAAACGCGGTTTGCCATGAATCGAAGAACCAGAAGAGAACTCACGGGGAGTTAAACCCGCAAAAGCTGCCAGTTGATCAGCAGTATCAAAGGCAGAAATATCACGAATTTCTGCGAGTAAAACAGTTGCAGTCAAATCAGCAATACCAGGAATGGAAGTCAATAAATCCTGTTGCGATTTCAAATGAGGGTGTTGATCAAAGTGCTGACGGATCAATTTCTTGGTCATCTCAATTTGTTCTTTGAGAAAATCAATGTGAGAGTTAATTGCTTCAACCAAAATTGGATCAGCCGTAGCAAGACGATTCTGCTCTTGTTGCTGCATGGCGGTTAAGCTGTCTAAACGATGCACCAATGCTTGGAGTTGCTCAATTTCTAATGGTGGTGGTGTCCATGGTGCAGGTTTTAAAGCAGCACAAAATCTGGCAATAACTTTGGCATCAGCACGGTCTGTTTTTGTGCGACTTAATTCACTCTTGCCAAAGGCTTTGGGACGGGATTGGATTGACGATACTTACTTTGTATCCTCTTTCTACTAAGAATCTAGCTAAAGCATTACCGTAAGTACTGGTGGCTTCCATGCAGCTATGCAAATGTGTGACACTTTGAAGGTTTAGCCATGCTTGTAATTCAGCAAATCCTTCAGGATTGTTGGCAAATACTTTGCTCTTAATTTTGGCGTTACCTTGGATGAGGGCAACATCAAATTTGGCTTTGCTGATATCTATTCCTAAAACATCACATACTTCATTGTTATTGTTCATCAGTGGTTTCAGTCTTTTTGCTAGATTTGTCCATCAAGCAATCAGTGGTATTGAACTATCCTTGTGAATGCAGGTTTACCCGTTGGGCGACCTCTGATACTGTCCAGTCTTTACTTGTTTCTACTGTTTAAGCAGAGACGACTCTATCTACAGTTCGGGCTTGGTGTCCCTAGGGGCAAAACGAGTTTATCTTTGCTTTTGCTTGTTTGGATTGTAGTAAAGATTTTATCTTTTACTTTTCTTCCTAGATAAAAGGGGCATAGCATTCCCGCAGTAATCTATCAATTTTGAAGATCGCTTTATTTTGGGAATGCTTTGCCCAGAACTTTGCAACTTAGGGACGATTTATCGGCGAAGGTGGGGAGGGTAGGGTAGGGACAAGCGATCGGTGAAAGCGGAGAGGGCGTAGCATTTGCGGATTGAGTCTGCCTGAGAAGGATACAGATCTCCGACTTTTTGGGTGGTGGAGAAAGGTGATCTGTAATTACACAGAAAAAGTCGGAGATCTCGACCCTCACAATTAACCAAAATCAAATTTTTTCCTTTTTCCTTTTTACTTATCACAAAGCTTTCTATCACTTTCAGAAACATCGGGATTGGTGGTGAGGTAGGGGCGTAACCGCGCACAGGCGCTATCTAGCATCTCGTCTAGGTTTTGGATGCGCCAGAGTTTGACGATAGAGGGATTTTCTTTAGGAACTGTGGCGATAAATTGGAAGTCTTCGCTGATATATCCGTAACCTTGATACTCTGCAATCTGTCTACCTTGTATATCCCAAATACGAACGGTTTCGTCCTTGCTACTTGTTGCTAAGCGTTTGCCATCGGGTGAAAACACCACGCTCTCAATCCCTCCTTGATGTCCTCGCAGGTTTGCTATCTCTTTCCCTTCAAGATCCCATATTTGTACGGCTCTATCATCAAGGATTGCTAAGTGTTTGCCATCGGGCAGAAATGTTATTATACTAGACCAATTTTGAAATCCTTGCAGTTCCGTAACCTTTTTGCTATCTAAATCCAAAATTAGTGCCTTTTTGTTAAAGCTAAAGCTACTACTAAGGGCTAATCTTTTGCCATCGGGAGAAAATACTACTCTCTCAATCCCTCCTTGAAGCCCTTGCAGTTTCATAATTTCTTTGCCATCCAAATCCCATATTCGCACAGTTTTATCATTTCCAATGGTAGCGATCCTTGTGCTATCGGGAGAAAATTCGACACTCAAACCCCATTCTTGAAGCCCTTGCAGTTTCGCAATCTCTTTGCCATCCAAATCCCAAATCCTAGCGATTCCATCTCTGCCACCGGTCGCGATCCTTTTGCCATCAGGAGAAAATACCACGCTTGAAGCAAACATTTGATGCCCTTGCAGTTTCATAATCTCTCTGCCATCCAAATCCCAAATCCTAGCGATTCCATCACTACCACTTGTTGCAATCCTTTTGCCATCGGGAGAAAATACTATGCTCCAAACATCTCCTTGATGCCCTTGCAGTTTTGCAATCTCTTTACCATCCAAATCCCATATTCTAGGAGTTCTATCATTGCCAATAGTAGCGATCCTTTTACTATCGGGAGAAAATCCGACAATCCGAATATCCTCTTGAAGCCCTTGCAGTTTCGCAAGTTCTTTGCCATTTAAATCCCATATTCGCACAGTTTTATCATTGCCAAGGGTGGTTAATCTTTTGCCATCGGGAGAAAATGCCACACTCGAAAGCCAACCTTGATGCCCTTGCAATTTTGCAATTTCTTTGCCATCTAAATCCCAAATCCTAATACTTCCATCCTTTCCATAAGTCTGTAACTTTTTACCATCAGGAAAAAATACGATACCCAAAACATCTCCTTGATGCCCTTGCAGTTTCGTAATCTCTTTACCATCTAAATCCCAAATCCTAGTGATTCCATCTCTGCCACCGGTCGCGATCCTTTTGCCATCAGGAGAAAATACCACGCTTGAAGCAAACGTTTGATGCTCTTGTAGTTTTGCAATTTCTTTGCCGTCTAAATCCCAAATTCTAACGGTTCCACCTTCGCTAAAGATGACTAATCTTTTGCTATCGGGAGAAAATACCACACTTGAAGTCCCCCCTTGAATCTCTTGCATTTTCGCAATCTCTTTACCATCTGAATCCCATATTCGCACAGTTTTATCGTTTCCAATAGTAGCGATTCTTGTACTATTGGGAGAAAATTCGACACTCCGAATATCCTCTTGAAGCCCTTGCAGTTGCGCAATCTCTCTGCCATCCAAATCCCATATTCGCACAGTTTTATCATTTCCAATGGTCGCGATCCTTGTACTATCGGGAGAAAATACCACACTTGAAGTCCCCTCTTGAAGCCCTCGCAGTTTCGCAATCTCTTTGCCATCTGAATCCCATATTCGTACAGTTTTATCATTTCCAATGGTCGCGATCCTTGTACTATCGGGAGAAAATACCACACTCGAACCCCACTCTTGAAGCCCTTGCAATTTCGCAATCTCTTTGCCATCTAAATCCCATATTTGCACAGTTTTATCATTTCCAATGGTCGCGATCCTTGTACTATCGGGAGAAAATACCACGCTTGAAGTCCCCTCTTGAAGTCCTCGCAGTTTCGCAATCTCTTTGCCATCTGAATCCCATATTCGTACAGTTTTATCATTTCCAATGGTCGCGATCCTTGTACTATCGGGAGAAAATACCACGCTTGAAGTCCCCTCTTGAAGCCCTCGCAGTTTCGCAATCTCTTTGCCATCTGAATCCCATATTCGTACAGTTTTATCATTTCCAATGGTCGCGATCCTTGTACTATTGGGAGAAAATTCGACACTCCGAATATATTCTCCTTGCTGTTTTTGAAGCCCTTGCAGTTTCGCAATCTCTTTGCCATCTAAATCCCAAATCCTAACGGTTCCATCTCTGTGCATATCGGTTGCTAACCTTTTCCCATCGCGAGAAACTATGACGTTTACTTCCCAAAACTGTAACCGCTCTCGTCCATCTCTCAAAATCAGTTGCAAAGCACTAAGAGGACTTACTGAAGGATATTGCTCAATTTGTTGAGAATCCTTAATGAATGTCTTGAGCCGTTTTGCACCTCTCACCGCAGGGAGAAAGGCTTGAAATTCTTGAGTTTTAAAGAGTCTCTCTGCTTCAGCGCTCTGTTTCTCAATTTGAGTAATTGCTATAGCTTTCTGCGAGTCCTGAAATGTCTTACCAGCATAAATACCAATTCCTATAGCCGCCACAGAAGCAATTCCTAGAAATATCGATCCCACCCTGATTCTTTGCCATGCTTTACGATTCGCAACAGCATAGATATCTTTCTCTTTTTCCGCTAACTCCCGTTTCTTTCGTTCTTCCATCAACTCCGCCGCCCAATCTATCTTGTACTTCTTGCGAATAAAGCTAACCAAATAATCATGAATCAACTGAAAGCGATCATCAGGGGAACTACTCACCCGAAAAGCAAGCCCAGAACCAACGAGAACGGCTAGCACCAGCGAGAGATTTTCTGCTCCTCCATTCTCCGAAGCAATGTTATCTAGCCCCCTAAATCCCCCAATACTGGGGGACTTTGAAACATGGTCATTCTCTTGTCCCCCCCAGAATTGGGGGGCTAGGGGGGCTTTAGAAACCTCCTCTGTTTCCCCAAAATTCTGGGGGGCTGAAGAGGGCAACAACTCACTAGCAAGCTCCGCTTGCGTCTTTTGCGGACGCTTCTCCTCATTCCCCGTCAACGCATACAACACCCTCTCCGCCAACTCCTTATTCGCCACCCCACAGTCCCGCACTACATTCTCCAACCACCGCTCCACCAACACCTCACTCGACTTACGCTGCGTATCCCCCGTCAAGGCAAGATACTCACGCAGATTCGCGATTGGTGGAACCTCCGACTCCAACTGCGCCCCCACCACCTGCAACTCAATCGGCAAAATCCGCAACTGCTCACCGCTCAAATCCGTCACAAGGCGATCAATCAACTCAGGCTCCAACCGTAACTGCGATCGCCTAGTCAAAGCCTCGATCACCTGTCGCGCCTGCTTCTGCGTAAAATCCCCCAAATAGTACCGCACCTGCTTACCGAGAATGTCATTCTCTACTTTTTCCAAATCCACAGCCCGATCGCATTCCAACAAATAATGCAGATAGTCCTCGCGCAACGACAACACCACCCGCACAAAATCTGTATGCAAACAAGCCTTCAGGAACTTATAAAACGGCAAGCGATCGCGAAAATCTTCCTTCTTAAAAAAGAAATCCTCAAACTGATCGAATATTAAAACCGTCAAATAATTCTCATCAATATTCCGCTTGAAATGATGAATCGGATCGATATCGTGATCGCGATCGGGGAAATAATTCTGTAACTGCCGCCGAATTTCGCCACTCCAATCTTTATAGGTTTTCACCGCCAAAACTAAAACCCTACGCCCATCAAAGCTCTCTCTGAGCCGTAACGCAGGAATCACCCCACCACTCAAAATCGAACTTTTCCCCGCACCCGAATCCCCATGCACCACCGTTAACGGAAATCTTGCCTGACCAATGCGATCGACCAATTTCTCCACATCTGGCATTCTTCCCGAAGCCTCAATCTCTTGAGCAATCTCATCGGGCGGCGGCGCAACATTCGTATAGGGATCAGGATTATTGCCTTCTCGTTTTGGATTGAGCGTACCTGCGCCAATAAAAGCGCGTAATCCGTACTGCTGCTCCACCGATCGCTGATGTTGCTTAGTTTCAAAGGCTTCTAGATATAGTCCTACTGATGTGTAAAGCGATCGCAACTCCTCCAAAACTGCCACATAGATCTGAGCATCGTACTGATGATTCCAGCTAGCCTTGACCGCTTCCAGCCGCCTAATCGCACCTTGGCGATCGCCCAATCCCTCCAAAGCTCTCGCCAACCAGATCTCATACTTCCCATAGCCATAACGCTTGGAAAAACTTAAATTCGATAGTTTCAGAGCTTCTCCTTCGTGATAGAGCGCCAAAGCCAATTCTGCAAACTCTTTCGCCGATCGATAGTCCTTTTCCCTAAGTTTGATCGATGCAAGTATGGCGCGATCGTGCGCCTCTCGTAGTTGATTGGGATAGGTTTGATGTAAAGCTAAGGCTTCATGGGCGAGAGATTCTAAGCCCTCACCCCCCAGCCCCCTCTCCCGCAGGAGAGGGGGAGTTAGATCTACTTCTTGCTCCCCTCTCCCAGAGGGAGAGAGGTTGGGGGTGAGGGCTTCCCGACTCAACAATTCCTCCATTGTCGCCATCAAAAAATTAATATATGCCGCCACCAAATCCCAGCGTTCCAATTGACGAAAAAGATGGATACTTTCAGCAAAGTATTTTTGAGAAGACTCGTAAAAAGGTTGCTTATGATAGCGATCGCTAAAGGCAAGATTAAACTCACACATTCCCAATTGCAACAAACAAATCGCCTGTTTGAGTCGATCGCATTCTGCAAAAATTTCTAAGCTTTTTTGAAAAAATTCTTGCGCCTGTGTAATCTCCTTGTCTGTAAAGGCAATACAACCAAAAGCAAAATCTAGATTAGCTCTTAATTCTGGCGTGATCGCAATTTCTTGATCCTCTAATTCGGTGATCGCTGACATCAGTTCAAACTGCTGTGAACTAGTAGAAATTTCAGCATGAAGAGAAGTTTCTCGCTTGTCAATCTCAATAAAGCGATCGAACATTGCCTCAGTTGACACTTGGACTAAATCCTTTAGTTCTTCCGTCTCAAGCTGAAACTCGATCGCCCCCGCCGTAGTCCAGTTCGCCAGATCGCTCGCCTCACGGGTCAAAATATCCTGAGTGCGATCGTTCAGCCACAAAATCATCGGAAACTCTAAACAATTGGCAAATTCCTCCCTGACCCGATTCGCCGATTTCAAAACCGCTTCGATTTCCGTAACCGCATCCAATCCCAAAACCATTAACACCTTGGGCTTCTGCTCAGTTGGCAATTGATGCACCTCGCCCATCAATTCCTGAATCGGTGCTAGCAAAGTCTTCGCATCAGGTTTTAGTTCAAGTGTAGCGATTGCAGTCTCAGGTAAGCCATTCTCAGCAAGTTGCGATCGCAAGTCTTGTAGTACGCGCTTTTGTAATACGCGATAGTTAGATAAGGCGATCGACAATGAAAAGCCTTGGGATAACTGGACAATGCGCGTTAACTGCCTCAAAGACTTTTGATTAACATCAGCAACACTCATAGTTTTCTCGCCTGCTTATTGCTCTACTTTTCTTACTTAGCAATTAGAATGGGATTTATGTCAAACCAACTTTCATTTTGATACTCATACTCAAACACAAATCTGCTCTTGATCAATGTTTGATATTCCGACTCACCGCTTACCTTCTTATCTTGCTGTACCTCACTAATTAATTTCCATTCATCATCAGTAATTGTTTTAGTGACATCATTACGTTCCTTAGAGATAATGCTCTCTAATAACTCTGCCGTAATTGGTGGATCGTCCTGTTGCAAACAAGCATACAGCAAGCGAAATAAATTACGAACATGACCGCCACTAACTTGACATAAGCGATCGAGGGTTGCAGATGTATCAAATACTTTGCTTACATATTCAGCACCGATACGCTGCACTGGATTTACAGTTGGGAAAGCTCTCGACATCACGATTTGACGCAATAATGCTATACCCACATCGCAGATATTTCCATCTTTCAAAACTACAGGAACCATCGGCAAAGTTCTAATATCGGTTCCAAATCGACTAGTGACGATCGCCACATCATTAGAAAAGGTCAATAACAAAGGCACTGTATACAACATATGGCAATCTAATCCACGTAATTGATCGCCACGCTCTACAAACAAATATCCAGCTTTAGCTTGTTCTTTGGGATCAATTCGATTTTCGATGCGATCGAGGTTATCTACGATGACCACCAATCCTGCCATATTCTTGGCTTTCAGTTTTTGCTTTGCAGGAGCCAAGATCTCTTTATTTATTGAATTGATAATGCTACTTGTTCGGGATTCCAATTTTTCGCGCATTTGCCGACGCAAAGACTGACTATTTTTTGCTTGGGCAGTAATTTCAGCAATCCCTACAGAAAGCTTAAAGTTGGCACTCAGATCGAGATTAGTTTTAAACACATCTTTAAGTTCGCCAAATAATTTTTTAAAATACTCTGGCACTGCTAAGTTGATGTTTTGATCTTCAAGACTTTTGCTGATTTGCCCAGCGATCGCTAGCAATACATCACTAACATCGACATCACTCAGTTCTAACTGGCGATCGCATTCAAAATAAACCACATGAAATTTTTGCTGCTCCAATAAATATTTCAACCGCAAAAGCTCAGTTGACTTGCCACAGCCAATATGCCCTGTAAATAACTGACAAGTTGCCTCATCGGGAGCAATTCTTGCGATCGTGCGTACCATGCTCTCAATCAGTTTTGCCCCGCGCACCGTTGAGAGGTCAACATAATAACTGCGATCCTCTTCATTACTGGAGTCGAGGGGATGCGTGGGATTGCAAGCCTTATAAAATCGAGAAAGTTCCAGATCCATATCTAAGGTTTTGCGTGGTGAAGATGTGCGATCGCAATTATCACATAAGTAGCTAGGCGTAATTAAAAAAACAGAACCAAAACCTTTGGCGCACGCGCAGCGTGCGCCAAAGGTTTTGGGGTTTTATATTTAATCCTGATCAAATACCCTTCCTAATGATGCAGGTGGCGTAGTCCTGACCGTATTTAATATTCCTTGTCTAACCGATCGCGGTAGAGCAGAGATTAAGCGATCGAGCCATTTTCCTGAAGTGAGTGCCAGCATTAAAATCATCAATACAAAGGGAGCCGTATTAAATACCTGTGTCGGTACGTCAGGAATTGCGCTCTGAGCGACGCTAGCTAGAGATTGTAAAATCCCAAAGAGATAAGCGCCTAAGGCAACTCGTAGAGGATTCCAGCCGCCAAAAATCACGATCGCTAGGGCAATCCAGCCATAACCTGCTGTGTGGCGATGACTCCATCCTGCTTTAAAATCCAAAGAAAAAGCGGCTCCTGCGATCCCCATTAATGCACCACCGAGGAGCGTATAGATATAGCGCATTTTAATCACATTCGTGCCCCTAGCAAAGGCTGCGGCTGGTTGTTCGCCAACTGTGCGGAGGATTAAACCACCTTGAGTGCGATAGAAATAGAACCATGAACCGAGAATTAAAATATAGCTGCTGTAGACTAACAGATCGCTCTGAAATAGCAGTTTTCCTAAAATAGGAATGTTCTCTAAAATAGGGATTTTAAAACTCGGAACCGTAATACCTTCAACCCTGACAACGGGATTACCTAAAAAAGAAGATAAATCACTACACATCAACGCTAATACAAAGCCAATGGATACTTGAGATTGCTTGAGAGTAATTGCGCCAACTGCCACAACTAAAGCGATCGCTGCACCAACGAGAGCCGCCGCTCCAAAGCCCAAGAGCAAGTTATTAGAAAACTTTGCCACCGCAAAGCCTGTCATCGCTGACATCAATATCGTCCCTTCCGCAGATAGGTTAATTACGCCAGCCCGCTCGGTGATAGTTTCGCCAATGCTGGCAAAAATCAGAGGTGTGGAAGTAGCGATCGCTGTGGCAAGAATTGTGATGATGTCCATGAATTTATGTCTACATTAATTGGTCTGGGAAGATCCTGTTTCCTTGGATAATTTCGCTAAACCTTCGCCAAGAATCGCGAACAGTAGCAATGCGCCTTGAATAATCCCAGAAAGAGAAGAATCTAAACTTAGTGATAGAGGTAGTTCTAAACTACCAACATTGAGGGAGCTGAACAAAAAGGCGATTGGTAAGACCCAGAAGGGATTGTAATTAATCAGCATCACTACCAGCAGTGCCAAAAATCCTAAATTGCTAGAAACATTGGGAATGAGCCGATGGAATACGGCGACTACTTGCAATGATCCCGCGATACCAGCTAATGCGCCACAGATGAGAAAACTGCTCAACATTTGCGAGATCGCAGGAATCCCTAACACATAGGCAGCGCGAAGATTATTGCCCACCGCTTTGAGCTTTAGACCATAGTAAGTGGCTCGAATCGCGATCGCCGTCACAATCAATGCGACGATGGCGATCGCTAAAGCGATCGGGCTAAACTCAGTATTACCAACAGTCGGCAGCGATAACGCATCACTAAAAGGCTCCGTACCACTCATGGAGGCAACGCCTGATCGCTTCCAAGGACCAAAGACAAGATATAGCGCCAGTCCTTGAGCCGTAAAGTTCATGCCTAAACCAGCAAAAATCTCGCTGACCTTGCCAAAGATGTTGAGAAATCCTGTGAGTAAGCCCCATAATCCGCCGCCTACAATTCCAGCGATGATCGCAAGGGTGATGGTGATCGCAGGAGGGAATCCTTCGGGAATCATTCTGAGCAAGAAGGTCGAGGCGATCGCACCTGCGGTAATTTGACCTTCAATCCCTAGGTTATACAAGCCTGCGGTAAAGGTAAAAATTAATCCGCAGGAAGCAAGCAATAGAGGGCAAAGGGTAGAAATGACCCTAGCAAAGCGATCGCTACTGCCAAAAGCCCCATTCCACATACCCATCGCTACTTGAGGTGGTGAGCCACTGGAAAGCAAGATCACCGCCCCAATAAACAATAGCGCCACAATGAAAGAACCAATCCGAAAGTAGGTGGCTCTGGGTAGTTTTTGGAGAAATTGGAAATTTTGTAAGAAATTTTGTAAGGGACTATGCAAACCTTCCTCCGATCGCATGACCTAGTTTATCAACTGTTAGAGTTTTCGCATCAATAGGCTGTGAGACCTTGCCGCCACAAAATACAAGAATGCGATCGCTATATTGCAAAATCTCATCGAGATCGGAAGATATGAATAAAATCATCATTCCTTTTTCGCACCGAGCCATCATCTGCTTCCAAATCCATAGGCTCGATTCGATATCTAAACCTCTGGTTGGTTGTTCCATTAATAATAGATTTAAGTGATCTGGCAAAAGTGATATTTGGGTGCGTTGCTGATTGCCACCCGATAACCGCTCAACTTTAGTAGAAGGTTTTCCTCGAATATTAAAATTCTCGATGGCTTGATGAGCAAATTTGCGCGTATCCCGCCAATTAATCAAAAAGCCTGAATGGGATTGACGCAACATGAAATGTTCATGGATTGACAGTCCGCGAATTAAACCATCCTGTAGGCGATCGGCTGGCAAATAGCCAATTCCCGCCTTCAAGAAATTACGATAGGCGCGATTGGTCATATCCACATCACTAATGCGGATCTTGCCAGCGCTGGGCTTGAGTAACCCCGCACAAGCCAGCAACAGCAACTGTTGTCCATTACCTTCCAAGCCCGCTAGCCCAATTACCTCACCTGCATTAACCGTTAATTGATCAATCTGCAAACTTAAGCGATCGCCTTCAATTAGCAAATCCTGAATGACAAGAGCAGGTTCCGTTTGTTGGATGTTAATCCCATGCTTAGCAGGTATGGCAAGCTCCCGCCCAAACATCATATCTACTAAGGATGCAGCTAACTCATGGGAGTCACGCCCTTTAACTTCCGCTTCGCCAATTACTTTACCCTGACGCATCACCATGAGGTGATCGCATAGTTCCTCTACATCTTCTAATTTGTGAGATACAAAAATGATTGATTTCCCATCCGCCGCCAATTGCTTAACTGCCGCAAATAGAGCTGTTTTTTGCGAAGCCGAAATACCTGTAGTTGGCTCATCAAGGATGAGAGTCTTGACCCCAAGGGACAATAACCGCAATATTTCTAACTGTTGACGTTCTCCGACAGTGAGATTACTGAGGATTTCATTAGGAGGTAAGTCAAAGCCAAAAGTTGCCGAAAGCTGTCGCAGTTCTCTAATTAAATCAGCACGATTACTAGTTTTGGCTCTCTGATGACCTAAAGCGCTTCTCCCTGCCATAAAATTATCAAGTACCGACAGAGAAGGGAAGTCTAGAGGATCTTGATGCAGCATCCCAATCCCTGAACGGATAGCATCCGCAGGAGTTTTAATCTCCACTTCCGTTTCATCCAATAGGATCTTGCCCGAGTCCTTAGTAATAAAACCACTCAGAACTTTGGATAAAGTGCTTTTTCCTGCCCCATTTTCACCCAAGATGCCATATACAGTTCCTGCCTCAACTGTCATGGAAATATCATGATTTGCCTTGACATTTCCAAAAGACTTATAAATATGGCGTAATTCAACTTTCATGTTTGTACCATAACGTCAAAGGTCGCGCTGGGCGCGACCTTGACATCCTTATTTACTAGCGCCTTCAATGCCTTGTAGCAAGCTGGTAAAGTACCAAATCTGCTGTGGGGTTGCAGTTTCACCTTGCTTCAGAAAAGGAGTGCCATCTTGATAGTTGAGAGGACCTTTAAAAAGGCTAATCTTGCCATCGCCTAAACCAGTAATAAATTCTGCTAAGAACTTATCGTTTTCTGGAGTCAAAGCTTTACCCTTCTCAAAGCCGACTGCGGAACTGTCAGCATTATTCAAATCTTTCCAGTTTGGCGCACCAGAAATGAATTCTCCTGTAAATTTATTCTCTTTAGCCTTCTTGATTTGATCGAGATATGCAGGTCCCCAATTGTAATAGGGAACGCCAATGCAAATCTCTGGAGCCACATTACAACCAGTTTTAAGTCCATAGTGTAAATATTTGACCTTCTTACCTGCTTCGGCTGCTTTCTTGCCCTGTACAGCAACTTCAGGTGTGTCGATACCACTCATCACCACATCAAAGCCACTGTTATAAAAGTCATCAGAAACTTTGGTTGGATCAAGCGTCTGTCCTGGAATATTGAACCAGAAACCAATCCATACCACCTTAAACTTCAAATCTTCAGGATTCTTTTTGCGGTAATTTTGCCAACAATATTGAGCGCCTAAATAACTTGCTGATACGAGTCTGCGGGTTTCGTCATTAATTAAAGGTCCCAAAAAACCGATTTTACCTGTTTCAGAATGCAGCGCTGCGGCACATCCAGAAATCATTCTGCCATACTCCATCTGTGGCATGACGTTGCCTAGATTCTTCTGGTTTTTAAAATTTTTGCCATCCTTCCAAGCATAGTCACCGCTTGAATGAATTACGGAAACATTAGGATGCTTTTTCGCGGTTTCAAGAGCATCATCTTTAAAGTCATCAGAATTGAAAACGATCAGCTTTGCACCTTTACTGATCAGATCGTCAGCTACTTGAGAAGCTTTGACGTTGGGGCGATCGCCTGGATTGACTTTATCAACATAGTCAAACTTAACGTCAGATACCTTGTCCATGACATATTTCGAGGCTTCGTAATGACCTTGGTTCCAACCAGAATCATTTTTCGGCCCAACTAAAATCATTGCTGCTTTAAATTCTTTTGCATCTGAAGCCGTAGTAGTTGCCGTAGTGGTTGCAGTAGTTGCCGCAGTGGTGGCTGATGTAGGAGTTGATGGAGTGTTGTTACAAGCACCAGCAAACATTCCCACTAGCGCTGCAACCCATAAGTGCTTCATAGAAACTATCGAAGCAGCACGGTGAGTGATTATTCCCATGAATTACTGTTGTATTTTGAGTATCGTATAGCCTGTGTCTATTTTATTTAAGGCGATCGCCTATTAGACAAAGGTATTGCTAATTACAGTTTTCTCACGCTAGGAGGCAACAACGGGTAAGTTTTGAAAGCACTGCGTTGTAGTGCTTTCAAAAATCTTAGCTATCTACAAAAAATGTTAATACAGTCTCATCCACACCCTTGAGTTTGAGCGGTTCGCGCTTACGCAATTCCTCATCATCTAGGTAGTCCGCCACGGCTGCCGATACGAGAATACAATCGGGTTCCGCCGCTGACTGAATCCGCGCCGCAATATTGACTGTTGGACCGATCGCAGTGTAGTCCGATCGCTCGGCACTGCCAAACATCCCCACAACGGCAGTACCTTGATGGATACCACAGCGAAACCTAACAGTGGGAATGCCTTGGGCTGCCCATTGTTCATTGAGTTGGGCGAGCGATCGCTGCATATGTTTAGCGGTCTGAACAGCGCGGCGCACTTGCTCATTGGGGCTGCAATCTTCAGGCGCACCAAACAATGCCATGATGCCGTCACCCATAAATTTATCCACCGTACCGCCATTGGCAAAAATCGCCTCAGTCATCGCGCCGAGGTATTGATTGAGCAGTTCCGCAACGCGACGTGATCGCAAAGTATTGGCAAGGGAAGTAAAGCCGACAATATCCGTAAATAGAACTGTGATCATCTTCGGCTCGGGACGGAGGTCGAGGCTGAGTTCACCTGTCGCGGCTTTGGAAACGAGACTAGGGGGTAAAAACCGCTTGAGAACGGATTCTGTTAAATAGAGATTGAGTTGGGCAATGCGGCGTTCATTTGCCTTGAGTGCGATCAGATTGCGTACTTCCGCTAACAATTCGCGATCGTTAAAAGGCTTAGCTAAATAGCCATCTGCCCCCATTTCCGTACCTTCGATGCGGGTCTCCTCATTTGCCTTTGCCGTAAGCAAAATGATCGGAGTCCCTGATAACTGCTCATCTTGACGAACCATCGCAATTAGATCCAGTCCTGAAACTTGAGGCATCATCAAATCGGTGACTATTAAATTAGGGAGATGAATTTGGGCTTGAGCATAGCCATGAGCGCCATTGTGAGCGGACACAACGTTATATCCTGCTTGATTGAGAACTCGGCGTAAATAGCCACGCAGATCGCGATTATCATCAACAATTAAAATGGTTCCTACTTGTAGCCCTGCCTCGACTGGATTCTCATTGCTATTCGACACATTCGCCATCGAAGGGAGCGTATCTTCTTCGGACACCAGATCGGCCTCAATATCGGCAAGCTCTACCGATGCCCTCGATATTTGTAAGTCCGCAGGCAAGTTTGTAACTTGCTCATGGGGTAAATGTCTCTTACCCATAGGGAGCGAGATCGCAAAGGTTGTTCCATAGCCATAGTCGGATGTGACCGAGATTTCGCCACCATGCAAATTGACCAACTCCTTAACTAAGGCTAGACCTAAGCCACTGCCTTCATAGCTGCGATTGACAGAACCTTCTGCTTGGCGAAAACGATCAAAGAGAAAGGGAATTTGATCTTGACGAATGCCAATCCCTGTATCCCGCACCTTCAAAATACATTTTTTCTGAGTCTGATCCGTATCAATACTGACGGTAATGCTGCCATTACTGGGCGTAAATTTCATGGCATTAGATAGGAGATTGTAGAGAACCTTATCAAACTTCTCTAGATCGAGATAAATGTCAGGACATTCGCTAAATTCGCTAAAGAGATGAATATTTTTGCGCTCGCAATAGGGACGGAAGGAATCAATAGTTTGACTGGTAAATTCGACAAGATTGCAAGGACGGAAACAGGCTTGCATTTTGCCAGCATCAAGGCGTTGGATATCCAGCAATTGATTGACTAATCGTAGCAATCGCCGACAGTTACGCAGAGCGATTACAGATTGATCGTAGGGCAATGAATTAGATTGCTCGATCGCCGCTTCGAGGGGACCAATGGTTAAGGTAAGCGGAGTGCGAAATTCATGGGATAGGTTTTGAAAGAACTCGGTTTTTTGGCGATCGAGTTCCAGCAGTTGCTGGGCTTGTTGGCGGGTTTTTTGAAAGAGATTTGCCTGTTGGACAGCGATCGCCGCCTGTGCGGCTACGGCTTGGACTAGAGAGATTTCCTCAGGCTGCCATTGGCGCGGCTCTTTGTTTTGACGCATGGAAATGCTGCCGATAATCTTACCATCGGAGAGCAAAGGAACGATTAATAGCGATCGGGCAATGGAACGCAAGGGTAAATCAATCAAGTTCCATTCAGGATTCTCATACAGATCGGTAATCGCTACGGGTTGCTTAGTTTCAATCAATGCCAGAAATACGGGATTGACGGAAATATTCACAATGGACTGCGGTAAAGGCGATTCATCAAGCCCATTGGGATTACTGATTACCTCATCAGGATCGAGCAAATGTAAGCCGACACAGCGCAAATAATGATCTTCTTCAGTCCATAAAGAAAGGGCGCAACTTTCGGTATTGAGAGCCTGTCCTAACTGTTGAGTAATTGAAGCAAAAATCTTTTTAGGATCGAGACTGGAGCGAATTGTACTAGTAATTGTATTGAGAAGTGCTTCTCTCTTAGCAAGTTCCTGAATGCGATCATAGGCTCTGGCACGAGAACTGACGATCGCCGCCTGATCGCTAGCTATTTCAATCAAATCTAATTCATCTTTGCTCCATTCATGTGGTGTTCCACAATGATATAGAGCCAGCATTGCTAAGCATTCTTTCTGAACTTCGAGAGGAATAAAAAGAACAGATTTGATACTTGCTTGGGCATAGAGCTTTTTGTCAGTTTCAGGAATCCGCATATCGGCTTCAATATCGCTAATCGCCACAATACGAGATTGGAGAGGTAATGCTGCGGCGATCTGTGGCAAATTATCAACTGGTTCATGGCAATAGGCAAAGTAATCGTCTAACAGTTGTCCATTCTCAAATAGCCGCAGCAGGCTGACTGAGACTTCAAAATGACGAGCAATAAACTCAGCGATCGCGGCAATACTTTCACGATAGGAAACATCATTATCTACGGATGAAGCGATCGCATTAATCAGCGATTGCTGACGTAGGGTACGGCGCAGTTCGGCGGTACGATTTCGCAAAACATTGTGGGTGTCGATCGCCTGACTGACAACATTTCGCAGTTCAGTTTCATCCCAAGGCTTAGTGACATATTTGAATACTTTGCAGGTATTAATCGCTTCGACCAAATCCTCAACATCGGTATAGCCCGTGAGGATGATTCGCATGGTGTCTGGATATTTGACCGCCATTTGGCTCAAAAATTCCGTTCCACTCATGATCGGCATTCTCTGATCGGAGATAATTACCGCAACTTCCCCTTCTCGATCAAGCAATTCCAAGGCTTCCAAGCCACTATTAGCCCGTAAAACCTGATACTCGCGATAAAAAGTCCGAAATAGCAAATCTAAGTTATCGGGTTCATCATCGATAACTAGCAACTTAGGTTTAGGGGCAGATTGCGAACCCATGTAGCTACTTCTTCCTATCTAGCAGTGATAAACCTAACTTGGTTCTGAATATACTTCCTTTTGCATCATAACCGATCCTCCTTACGTGTTTTTGCTGAGGATTTATCACATATTTAGGTAGTCTTTGCTTTACTCAGCAAAGCTTTAGAGTTCATTGCCAATGACTTAGCGAATGGCTAATCGACGGTTGCTCAAAGCTAATTGTGCTTCTTCGCGATCGTCAAAATGGATTTTTTCGCGCCCAATAATTTGATAGTCTTCATGTCCTTTGCCTGCGATCAGAATCGTATCGCCTGCTTGGGCTTCAGCGATCGCCAGTTGGATACATTTATGGCGATCTCCTTCGATGGTCAGAGGTTTATCACCAATGTCAGCCTTTACGCCAACCACAACATCATCAAGAATTCTCTGGGGATCTTCAGTACGAGGATTGTCGGAAGTGACATAAACGCGATCAGCGAGTCGGGCGGCGAGCCCACCCATTAATGGACGCTTGGTGCGATCGCGATCGCCACCACAACCAAATACACAGACTAATTCACGCTGCGTAAAGGGACGCATCGCCTTGAGCAGGTTTTCGAGACTGTCAGGAGTATGGGCATAGTCCACCACCACAGTTATATCTTGTTCATCACTGACCTGTACCCGTTCCACGCGACCTGGGACACTCTTAAATTCTGGTAAGCGGCTGATCACTTCCGTCAAGCTCATGCCCATATGCAAAGCCGTAGCGATCGCTGCCAAGATATTCTCAACGTTAAATCGCCCCACTAGTGGCGATTTGAAAGTAATTGCCCCCTGTGGTGTATGCAGGGTTCCTGTCGCGCCATTGGGCAGATAGGTCAAATCCTCTGTATAAAAATCGGCTTGAGAGTTGCTAATGCTATAAGTCCAAACTGGTTTGTCCGTGAGAGATTGCACTAATCTCTGCCCAAAGGGATCATCGAGATTAATAATGGCGCGACCTTGTAAATAGGTGTCGCTAAACAGGAGAGACTTTGCCTGAAAATAAGCCTCTAGATCTTTGTGGTAGTCCAAATGGTCTTGGGTCAAATTGGTAAATACGGCAACCTCAAAGGGGCAACCTAACACGCGTCTCTGATCTAGAGCATGGGAGCTAACCTCCATCAAGCCCACATCACAACCTGCGGCGATCGCTTGGGACAGTTGCGCCTGCAAGTCTACTGCAAAGGGTGTGGTATGGCTGGCAGTCTGGGAATACCCCGCCCAACGGGTATAGAGTGTGCCAAATAGGGCCGCAGCATATTGGGTTTGCAATAAAAATTCGATCAGGTGGGTCGTCGTCGTTTTGCCATTTGTCCCCGTCACGCCTACCAGTTTTAGCTTTTGAGCAGGATAGTCATAAAATGCTGTCGCCAATTTGCTACAAGCGACAACCACATCATCAACGGCGAGCGCTTTGTCCTTAACTGCCAAATTTGCATGAGCCTCATGGGAAACAATGGCTGCGATCGCGCCCTGTGCGATCGCCTGTGGCGCAAACTTGCCCCCATCCACCTGTGTCCCAGTCATACCGATAAACAAGTCCCCATCTTGGCAAGCCCGCGAATCGGTAATTACACGCTTTACTTCTAGCCCATCTAGTTCAGGCTGAGAATTTTGATACCCTGCTAACGCGAGCAATTGTCCTAAACGCATAATTCCTGATCCCTTGTCACAAGCACAAAATATCCCATGAATTCTTACATGAAATCTTGCTTAGTGACAAGACAAAAATAAGGGCGGCACGAAGCGCCGCCCTTATTTTTAATAAACTGTGCCGCGTTGAGCTTCAGCATCAATGGGCTTGAGTAAATAGACCAGCAACAATTGCCAGAAAATCGCGAGGAATAGGGGCCATTTTTGTAAAGTCTTCACAAATTGGGGGCGATCGCTATCATTAATTGCCATCAGTTGGAAATTGTAGTCAGCACATTTCTCTAATCTAGGGAAAAATTCGGGATGACTGGTATCTAATACCGCAGGGAAGGCACTGATCGAGGTTTTGTTAGTATTGATCACCACGTCCTTATTGTATTGGCGAGCATCTAAACCAATGGATTTATAGAAATCAGCCCGTTCAAATACGGTGATTGTGTGGGTGGCAAATACGGTTAATAGGAAGAAACGCGCCCAGAGTTTGGCTTGCCATGTTCCCCATAGATCGGGTTGCGATCGCAATAGTACCTTGAAGAAATCGCCATGACGATTTTCATCTTGACACCAGCTTTCAAAGTATTTGAAGAGGGGATAGAAGCGGTTTTCAGGATGATTTTGCATATGATAATGCACGAGAATATAGCGCCAGTAACCAATTTTCTCAGAGAGATACACTGAGTAAATTACCCATTCTGGCTTGAAGAAGGTATAGCTGCGTTTTTTCGTCATATTGACCAAATCCAGCGATAAATGAAAATCTTTCATCGCTTTATTCAAAAATCCTGCATGACGGGCTTCATCCCTAGCCATTAGGTTAAAGGCTTCGGATAGGAGAGGATTGCGATCTTTGAGCTGACGCGATAATTCCTTAAACAGTAGAAAGCCTGAAAATTCAGAAGTGCAAGAACGCTCTAGAAAGTCAATGAAGGCGGCGCGGGTTTCCTCATCAATATGCTCCCAAGACTGTTCAAACTCCTTGTCGCGCTTGAAGTGATTGCGATTGTAATCAGTACGCAGTTCTTCGACCACAGCTTCAAGTTCCGCCTGTTGCGAAGAGGTATCCATCTGGGCAACCGCATCATAGTCGGTGGTGTAGAACCTTGGTGTTAATAGAGTTTCTTTGACAGGAACTTTGATGCCATCACGCAGGAGTTCGGGTTCGGGTCTAGATTGAATGGAAACCATAGTAGTAATTAGTTGTAGAATTTTTTATAAAATTAGAGATTTTTGATCCCCCTCAATCCCCCTTGCAAAGGGGGAAGAAGATAATCTCTCCTTTGTAAGAGGAGATGGAGAAGCTATTTATTTTGAAAGAAGCGAATCATCTTCTGGTCTTCACCCTTGATGTGGTGAGATAGCCATTCAGTGAGGAATTGGGTAATATCGGTGGTAATAGCAGTATCGCGATCGCGAAATTTTTTTAGTAGATGAGACACCTTATTGACGAGATGATCATGGGTCTGTTTATGTCGCTCATAGTCAGGATAATTGACGGACAACATTAAGGCTTCTTCGGTCTGGAAATGCTCAACTGTGTGACTAGCTAAACGATTCAAGATTTCATATGTGGTATCAAAGTCTTGCTTTGTCACCACGGCATCATGCAAAACATTCACGATTTCAAAGAGTTCTTGATGTTCTTGATCTACCTGTAAGTTGCCAGTTTCATAGTCTGAATGCCAATAAGCGATCGGTTTCGTCAAAGTCAATGTCATAGAAATTAGAGCGTAGAGGATTAAATAGATTTGGAGAATCTGCCTGTTTCGTTTTTGGCGAGATAGCTATCAAAGACCGAGGCAATATTACGGATGAGCAACCTTCCCGCAGGCTTAACCTCAATGTGGTCTTGTCTCAATTCAATCAAGCCATCAGCCTCTAACTGACGCAACTTTAAGCGTTCATCGGCAAAGTATTTACCAAAATCGCGATCGCAGGTTAGATGATATTTAGATTCAACTTCCCTCTGTGAGAGTTCAAATTGACACATCAATTCCATAATGATAGAACGACGCAAAATATCATCAGCATTCAGCTTGACACCACGCTCAATGGGTAACTCACCTGCATCGATCGCCTTGTAAAAATCCTGTAAACCCTTATGATTTTGGGTATAGACATTTTGCAGCATACTGATCGAAGTCATCCCAAATCCCAAGAGATCAGATTCAGGCTTGGTGGTATATCCCTGAAAATTGCGGTGTAGTTTTCCTTGACGTTGAGCGATCGCTAATTCATCATTGGGCTTAGCGAAGTGATCCATGCCAATGAACACATAGCCATGCTTGGTCAAGGTTTCAATCGTCATTTCCATGATTTGCAACTTCTCTTCAGGGGAAGGCAAAGTTGCGGGATCGATCTTCTTCTTTTGTAAAGGCTTTAGCCAAGGCACATAGGCAAAGTTAAATACGGCAATGCGATCGGGATTGAGAGCAATCGTTTTCGCGAGGGTTTCACGGAATGTCTCTAGGTTTTGATAGGGCAATCCATAGATTAAATCCACATTCACGCCTTCAAATCCCACTTCACGCATCCAGCGCATTCCATCAAAAAGCATATCTTCAGGCTGAATCCGATTGACTGCCTCTTGAACTTGGGGATTAAAATCCTGAATGCCAAAGCTAATACGGTTAAAGCCAAGATCTCTTAAGCCCTGTAGATATTCTTTAGTTAGCGATCGCGGATTTACTTCAATGGAAATTTCGGCATCTTGCTCAAAGGTAAAATGCTTTTGGAAAGAATTCCACAGACGTTCCACTTGATCAAAAGAAAAATAATTGGGAGTGCCGCCGCCCCAGTGCATTTGTTGGACGAGGCGATCGCGATCTACCGTTGCGGCAACCTGCTCAATATGGCGAATCAAATATCCTAGATAGGGTTCCGCAATTTCTTTGCGAGTGCTAATTACGGTGTTGCAGCCGCAAAAATAGCAGGGCGCATCACAAAAGGGAATATGGGCATAGAGGGAGAGTGGTGTCTTCTGCAAGTTTCCCGCAGCGATCGCTCCACGAAAATCGATTGGTTCAAAATTTTCGTGGAGTTCTGTTGCTGGAGGATAACTTGTATATCTTGGTACGGGCTGGTTGTACTTATGTATGAGATTAATATCGAATTTAACTGTTTGCTCTAATGTATTCATCAAATCTTATAAACTTTATTAAAAATATTGAATGAAAACTCGCTATACCGTTACAGGATGTCCACGACGTTCGGTACTACCAACCCGATCCTGTTTGGTTAGTAGCTCAAATACATGGGGATCAATGACCGCTCTTACATCTGCTTCTAACTCATCAACCACATTCCGATTGAGGGTAAAAGCATAATTTGCCTCTTCCACAATTCTCTCAACCGTTTCCTCATCTACCTCAAGGGAATCTAAAGCTTGGCGATATTTATCTTTAAAATCCCTCTTGGCTTCTAACGTTGGCAATTGGTCAAATTCGTAAAAAGTTGTACCATGCTCATCGGGTAAGTCGAGAGCCGATCGCACGATATGCTTCAAGGCTTGTCCACCAGATAAATCGCCCATATAACGGGTATAGGAATGGGCAATCAGCAAGGCAGGATCGGTATTAGAAATTTCCTTCAGGCGATCAACGTAGGCTTGTCCTGCTTTTAAAGGCACAATTTCTGAACGCCAATTTTCACCATAATAGAAGGCTAAATCCTGTTCTAAATTTTGTTGGCGATTGAGTTCTTGGAAATATAATTTGCCAACAATATGATGTTGCTGATGCCGACGAAATTCCTCTTCGAGGGTGCTATACACAAGATAAAGATTTGCCAATAATTTCCTAAAAGGAACGGTCTCCACAATTCCTTTGAGAAAGCATTTCATAAATGCAGTGTTCTCTGCGGCAGTATGTGATTTCTGTGTACCTTCGCGCAGACGGTTAGCTAGGTGACTCATCGACAGTTACTCACGAATTTTAATGGCATCATCCTAGACCTTATACCTATCTATAATGTCAAGCAAAGTTATGTTAAGTATAAGCTCGTGACTTTTATACGCTCTTCAACTTTTGAACATTAGATCTCTTAATAAGCGCCATAAAACTTGTTCAGATGAATCAATGTTCCTATTTGAGATGGGTAACGATTGTGTCGATTTTGTCTGAGAGGAAGACTTGCTCAAGAGGAGACTGTTTTTGATGTTGGAGCTAAGTTAGGGGCGTAGGTGTTTACCTGAAGTTTTGGCAAAGCTTTCGGCGATCGCTATGTCCTGATATTTAATAAGTAATAAAAGATGTTTGTCTCCTGTGACTATATGGCTTGCGTTACCGACTATGGCGCATTCGATAAATCTCTATTTTTTGCTCTTGTGGGAGTTGTTTGACAAGTTCTAAACTTGCTCGTTACTTAGGATTAGGCTTGGCATTTTTGCATTCTCCTATTGATTCTAAAATATATTTTATTAGGCGATCGCCTAATAAATTGAAATATCCCTACCACCCTAGGGGTTATTTTCCTGAGTGTTAGATATACCTTGACAGGGGGTAGACTTTATTTTTTATAAGAGTAAAGATGGAAGAAACGTTAACTTTTTTCCAAGATGCTCCGAATAACATTTACCAAGGAAGAAATAGATGCGCTGCATTACGAAAGATTCCATCATCCGCATCCACGAGTGCAGAGAAAAATGGAAGCACTATACCTAAAAAGCCAGAAATACGCGCACAAGGAAATTATACAACTGCTAAGAATCAGTGAACCGACACTGTTGAACTATTTACGAGATTATAAAGAAGGTGGGATAAGCCAACTCAAAGAACTGACCTTTAATCGCCCCCAGAGTGAACTAAAACAGCATCAAGAAAGTTTAGAGATATATTTTCGAGAACATCCACCTAAAACGCTGGCTCATGCAGCAGCAAAAATTACTGAGTTGACAGGGATTGTCCGTAGTCGAGAACAGGTGCGTCATTTCCTGAAATCGATGGGAATGAGTTGTCGTCGAGTGGGGCTAATACCTGCAAAGGCTGACCCAGCAGCACAAGAGGAATTTCTTAAAAAAAACTAGAACCGCGCTTAGAGGAAGCTAAATCTGGACAAAGAGCCGTTTTCTTTGTTGATGCTGCTCACTTTGTCCTTGGAGCCTATTTAGGCTTTTTGTGGTGTTTTGAACGCTTGTTTCTTAAATCTGGGACGGGAAGACAGCGTTTTAATGTCCTCGGTGCACTTAATGCTGTTACTCATGAGTTGATTACTGTGACTAATGATTCTTACATCAATGCTCAAAGTGTTTGTGACTTACTCCACAAACTTGCGGCTTTGGGTTTGACTATACCCATTACTCTTGTCTTGGATAATGCTCGTTATCAAAAGTGTGTTTTAGTTTTTGAGTTGGCTCAGTCATTAAATATCGAGCTTCTTTATTTGACTACTTACTCTCCAAACTTAAACTTGATTGAGCGTCTTTGGAAATTTGTGAAGAAACAGTGTCTCTACTCCGTCTATTACCCTGATTTTGATTCTTTCAAGTTTGCTATTGCTTCTTGCCTTGAGAATTCCCGCACTACTCATAAAGCAGCTCTGGATTCTTTATTGACTTTGCGCTTTCAGTCTTTTGATAATGTTAAGTCTATTCCCTGTTAAGGTATAATGTTGTATTCATAGGGGATTGGTTCTGTTGCGTCACTCTAATTAGGAATCTTAGGGCTTCGTTAACTGCATCGGCGTTTGGAAATATTGCAGCCACTGAACCGCCAAAGCTTTTACGTCTTGAGCCTAGTTTTCTGACACGCAAACTTTTGAGGTCATATTCGGGTCTAAGGTCATCTTCAAGTTCTAATTCAGCCTTCTTCATATGCTTCACGCTCCTATTTTGTAGTTTCTCTAGCAGTAGGAGGACTTTAGTTAGAAGATAGGTTCTTTGCACCGTGAACTACAGCCAGAATATCTACTCTGTCAGAGCCAACATAATAAATAATGCGATAGTTTGCTTCAATATAGATAATTCAAATAAGAACTACAGCTTCGACTTCGCTCAGCTAGCTTACACCGATGGCTGAGCGGAGTCGAAGCCCCTCTGCAAATTATTTAAAACAACTATAACTTCGCGTATTTGCTCTAAGTTGATTTCAGGCAACATCCTCCCAGAATTGGGAAATGTAGCAATTTGTTGCGATCGCTTTGTAATCAAGTCCACTAATCGAGTCGCATACTGAGGTGAAACCTGAGCATGATAGCTATGAATTGCGGTCAAATGCTCGATCGCTTTGTTTGTCCAAAATACGTTCATGGTTGAAGTCCAAACTGCGATCGCACTTCTTCAACAGATTTAACTCGACCTGCTTGACTGTCTGCTAGACCTGCTTCAACGGCTAGAATCACATACACTTGTTGCATGATGTCATCCCAAGTGCAGTTGTCAGGTAATTTTTCGATGAGGCTTTGGGCTTGCTGTTTGACGTTAAGTACTGTCATGGTTTAGCTTCCTCTAAAACTTTATCTTAGTATATTATCCAATTTTGTTTGGGTGACTGCCTAGTCTTTGATTTGCAATGCGATCGCCTAATAAATTGCCAATGTGATTATCGATCGCTACCAATCAATATTCTGGATGTTACTTAAAGTTGTTTATGTCTTAAAAGCCCTAATACAAGGAGAATATGAATTAGCCTTTCTACAACAACTTGGGAACATTTATACTGTAGAGAAATACCATGACAAACATCATTACGGATATTCCAGCCTCGTTGATCCGTTAAAACTACTCGAAAATAAAGAGAAGCATCTTCACCTAATGCCTGTTTTACCTGTTCACTTCGGAGAAGATCATCAAGTGTTATCAAGTGAAAACCACCACCTCGTCCACGCTTTAAAACTGTCCCGCCAGAAATCTCTACCAGTTTTCTCACAGTTGCCTCAATCTGTGGAATGAGTAGATGAGTAGCCACTACATAATCTTGTTCAAGATATTTTTGAATTCCTTTAAGTAAAAAATCTCTTTGGTTGTCTACAAAAACTGGAGACTTAAATAAGTAGCTAACTAGATTATCAGAATCAAGACCAAATTGGTTTATTACTCTGGATATAATTGTATTTAAAAATATCGCAGATATATTCATTCTTTGAGACATTTGACTCACAATATTTCCATCCAAGTCCTCTTCTAAAGAACCTACAGTCGCAATTATCCTTCCTTGTTCGTCAGTTATTTCCTTTGTAAAGAGAAAGCTAATAGGAGCCTTCTCCGCAAGCTCCTGTAACTGTTTCTTAATCTCACAACGTTGTGGAATATGATTTATTGCAATGCGAGTAAGAGACTTTTCAAGATCTCCGTCTAATATTTGCTCAATATAACTTTCGATTTCATTATGAGAAATCTCCATTTCATAGGATATTAATTTCATATCATCGTATACCCTAGGACTGATATCTTGGATGATTCTTAAAATACGCTTTGCATCATTGATAAGCTCATATTCTGTATAGATATGATGCATGTGTTCTAGCCAACCAGAAGCGATCAGAGGCTCTGATTTACTAGCAGCACTTTCAAAAGAATAACCCAGTGTTCTTATGACACGAGAACATTCTTCTTTAAGTTTTTTTGAGCGATAATAGCGAGCTAGTCTTTCAGCAGCTTTTTCACATATCCAAGGTTCTTCTCCATCTTTGAGTCTATTTAGTCTATCTTCGAGACACTCTATCACTTCCTTTTCTTCGTCTGTGGAAAGAACAACTTTTTTGTTATCAATGAGTAAATCGAAACTGAAACCCCAGAGATTTGGTTTAGAATCTTCAGCGATAAAACGCTCGTAATCTAAAATTATTTCTTTTGCACTTGTAATTAGTTCTTGTTTTTTAAAGGAAGTTGCAATGAATAAAGCCCGTTCAAGCTTCTGGATAATGTCAACCTCATCATCATGATTTCTTTCTTTAGCTACTTTAAGTAGTGCCTGACAATATGTAGTTGCTACTGAATGATAATGATGAGGCTTTTCCCCAGTTACTTTTTCAGTAAAATCATACACTAACCCTGCGTAACGTGCTTGCATGAGCGAATTACTTGTTGATTGAAATCTCTGAGTCCAATAGGAAATAACCTTTGCATTAACTCGTTGAATACTAGGACTTTCCATCATTCTTCCATCTTTTTCTGGAGCGGTCATCATTGGTCCAAAATATGTTCCCCAACCACTGTTGTGATTTGCAGCATTCTCGTAAAAAGAGAATACCATTATTTAGTATATCCATTCCTGACAAGGTTCTATTTCTTCGTTGTTGTTATCTCTCAGCAGTCCTAATTCCAGCTTAATATCATATTCAGAAACACCTGTTAAGGTCTCAAGGGCAACAAGTTTTTCATCTAAGGCATCTTTTGAAGGATTCATAGGTCTGCTTTATGAGTGATAGATTTTTTAATGGATAATTCATCGGTTTTGAGAAATTACTTTGCTCTCTGCCAGCAGTCGGATTGAGATTTACAAAGTAAATTTGCGATCAACAACTACGTTAATCGTTAATCTCAAATCGCTAAAGTCTTTTGTATGGTTGCACAGTTGTGAGAAGTGGAATAACTGCATAGTGTTTGATATTAAACGTATGTAGCGGCACACCTAAAGAAATAGCTGTTTGACCAATCAAAGCATCAATCAAACCAAGCCCATGACTGAGGTTGTACTCTGCAAACACTTCTAAAGCTTGATTACAAGTTTCGGCTGTCGCCCAGACAACCTCAAAGTTAGCAATAAATTTTCGGATCTGCTGCAATTCAATCTTGTTATTACATCCCTGCATTAGTTCCATTGCCACATATCCAGATAGAGCAATCTTCTCATCCTCTAGAGATTCTAACCAACTAATCGCAGTAGGATATCTTCGCAGGAAATCGATGATAATGTCACTATCCAAAAAGATCATAACGTTTCGCTTGAGATTGTTCGCGCAACTGACGAGCGTAGGTCAAACTATCCTTAATATCAGTACGATCTTCCCATATGCCAATCAAGCCAGAATTCAGTAATTGACGCGCAGTAAAAGTTTTTTTAGGCTCAGGCAAAGGAGAAATTAAAACTATTACTTCAACCTCTTGACCTTGAAAGACTGGTAAATCACTTAGATGAATTTCACTGTCTTTTTCTATAGTTTGTTGTAAGCGAATTGCTTGCATAGCTTTATATTTCCTGCGTTTGCATACATTCTTAAAGCATATTTTTAGATTATAGCCGAATTCAAACTCTTACTAATTTAGGTGATTAGCAAGAAAATTTCTACCTAATCACCTAAATCGTTATGTTAGAGCGATTCTATGGCTTCTGTTCAGGGAACATACACTTATCAGAATCGCAACCCGCAGGTCCCGCCTCCATCAACTCACCCGAATCATAACGCAACAAACTTGCGTAAAAATCATCAGACTTGCGACGTACTAGCACCTCAACACTGAGCTTCTCATAGGTAGCCTTGTCAATTGGCTCAAAGGGCAAACGAGGGAAAGTTTGCAGGTCATCAAAACGCGCCAATAGCGCCGCCGAGATATAACCCTCATCATCACGAATTGCTTCGTAAATCTTCTTCCCTAAAGGTTCGATTTCATGCTCGCGCAATTCTAAGGTTGCGGAAGTATTATGACGGGTGTAATGCTTCTGCACCTGCATATAGAAATCAAACTGCGCCATTACATCGAACTTACTGATTTCCACCTGATCCGCACCGTCAAGGTCAGCCCAAGACACGCTCACAGGAATCTCCACCAGCCATTCCGTACATCTCGGATCGAAGGGATCATTCAGCAATTGTCCATTCTCATCCTTATCCGATTGCGAAGGAATGATGCTATAGCCATAGTCCATACAAGCCCGCGCCACAGGATCTTCCTTACGGAAAGTAATCCGACGGATAAAGCGCTGCGCCTTCGGTGGATGCCATCCGGGGGAAGCCCCAGTCAGTAAGGATTTCGTGCCTGCTGGCTGAGTTGTCGTGCAACGATTCGGGCGGCGTAAGCCATGCGCGTCGCAGTATTCCCAAACCGTCTGATGCACGATTTCGCGCCAGCGATTTAGATAATCAGATTCCTTCTCTTTGAAGTCTAGCCCCTGCACAGTGTCAGGACGACCTGCTTCCCACCAGCGCAACCATTCCACACCAAAGGCATGAACGAAGAAGTCAAATAGTCCTGTAAAGGATACACCCACAATTGGGTCAACTTCACGGCTAAATTGATAGCGTTCTTCATTGAAGCGATGATTGAGCAACGCGGCAACCGACAAGGCACCTGCTTTAAAGGCTTCTTCCTGTTCTTTCTCATTACGAGGATTGAGTTGATTGAGATGCACTTCAGACAAATTGCAATGGAAGTCAGCCCCAGTTATTTCACCACAAGGATTCAGAGCATAGCGTTGTAATCTATGTTCTAGCTCGCGTTCAGTGACTTCAGGTTGATGCGATCGCAACCATTCTTTTCCTTCGCCTTTGACATAAGCAGCAAGGAAATCACGCTTGAGTTCAGGAGTTGTAATCAAATCCGCATTAGAACGTGCGATCGCTTCACCTGCCCATTGAATTGCACCTTCACCCGAATAGTATTGTTTGCGAACAGCATCAACACATTCTTGTTCAGTCGGCTTGCGATGGAATACTCTCGTGTGGTTCGCCATTCTCAAAGCATCACGCTCAGGGTCGATGCGCCAGTTACCTACTTCATCCTGCTGCCAGAGATTATCTTTTGCTACAGAACCGAGCGTATCTTCTGAAGAGAATTGGCGCATCCCCGCACTTCTTCGGATGTTACCTGCCACAATGCAAACGGCGGCTTCATCGATGAGAAGGCAGCACTCAACGGAGGTGAGTTGACGACCGATCGCTTTATTTAAAATGCTGGCACAGCGATCATAAAGCGTAGGCAACTTGACAGGATTTGCCATGCCGCCGAAACCTTTGAGGGGTTCACCACTGGGGCGCACATCACTAATATCAACGGTGATTTGGACGGGCTTGGATGCGTCAAACTTTTCATCGCTAGATAGCTCTAGGAGAGACTGGTAGGACTTGACCCAACCTTGACGACTATCACCAACATGGAATTTAACCGCATTATTAGCATAGTCAAACTCGACTTCGGTATTGTGGCGACGCTTTTCGACGGGGGTTGCGCCGATCGCACCGATGACATTGACTTGCAACTGGTTACGGATTACGGGCAATTGGCTGATGTACTGCGGCTCTAATACGCCACCAGTGCCAGAGCCTTGCATGGCGAGATCCATCATCAAGCCAAAGGAGCGCCAGTCGATGACATTGGTGCTGGTGCAGTTATAGGAGCCTGAGAAATTTTCGGGACGATCGACCCATTCAGTACCACCGACCCACAGCCAACGCCCAGAGGTGAGGGACTTAAGCTGCTTTTGCATCTTGTCGATCAGGTCAGCTTGTTCTTGGGTCAGCTTGCCTAGTGTTTTTAAACCTGTAAGTGTGCGATCGCATACCTCCGCCCAGCTTTCCCGCTTGTTATTATATTTGCGGCTATAAGTCCTGAAAAATACGGGATAAGCAGCAGGAGCGCTATCGGGAAACCTAACCTCTTTCTGGACTCGTGTAAATTCTTGTACCATAACTCATAAAAATGTATTTGAGCATATCACACATATAGTGTTATGTTAACCATATAAAGCCTATCTAACACTAGTAGTGTTAGATACCTTGATTTTAAAAATTTGAATAGCTCATGTTTAGCATTGTGTAAATAGACTCTCAAGTTAAGATAGAAAAAAGTTTTATTCAGTTGTTTTGTTCTTTGGAAAGGTCATGAGTACATTTAGCAGTATGTTGGAGCCTCTTGAGCCAACGAAGAAATTTATTCTTGGATTGCCTGAAAATCCTAGAGCTAAACCCCTACAAAAAAGGCAAAAGCAGTGGCTATCAATTAATATTGGTTTGATGTCTCCAGATAATCTCTTGCGTTTCTTGGAAGCAATCAACAATTTAACGGATTCAATCGAAGAGTGGTGGGTAGAAATGCCTACTGAATTTTATGAGATTTTCAATAATCCTGCGCAGTCAGATCAACATAAGAAAGAGAAAATTACCTTTTGGCAAATGACTGGTATGATACTTTCCCTTACATGGGCATCTATAGTGTGTTTTAAAAATTTCTTTAAGTTATTTGATTCCACTGTGATTAGTTTGTTGGCTGCCATTGAGGAGCAAAT
This sequence comes from Pseudanabaena yagii GIHE-NHR1, assembly GCF_012863495.1. Classification (NCBI taxonomy): domain Bacteria; kingdom Bacillati; phylum Cyanobacteriota; class Cyanophyceae; order Pseudanabaenales; family Pseudanabaenaceae; genus Pseudanabaena; species Pseudanabaena yagii. Next base: position 2,290,738 of record NZ_JAAVJL010000001.1, on the reverse strand, counting down.
TGCTATAGATGAAGCATCTGAGGATCTTATCCAAGTTACCTTGAATTCTGGGCAGGAGAAAACTGTTAAGATAAGGGAATTGCTCGAAGATAATAATCTAAAAGATAATATTCAGTATAAAAGAGAGGCATCAATCTCAATATTGCCAAGGCGTACAGCTTAACACTCTTACTTGTAGATCGTACTGAATATCGCAATAGTTCTGATTGTCTAAGTCTTCATCTTTTAGCGCGTAGAAAACTGTACAGCCAGTAAAAAGCTTAGTCTTACCGTTTTTTGCTCTGAAAGATCTATCCTCAATTCTTCTGCCAAGTTTGACATAAACATATAGACATCTAGTGTTGAGAGAAGATTTTGAGCTTCCTTTATTACTGCTATTACTACGAACAACTCTTACTCCATAAACATATCCATCACTTTGAGCTTCCGTGAACTCTTCTTCAGGAATCTTGACATCTATGACCATAACTTAATTTATTTCACTATCTACAATATTTCTGAGCACTTAAGAAATTTTCGGGGCGAACAACTCATTTTGTACAACCCACCCACAGTCAATATCGGGAGATGCAGACTTTATCTGAATCCTTCATCTCTTAATCGATAAGGATAATGTTTGCTATCGAGCAGTTTCCCTAGTTTTTTAACCTGCAAGTGTGCGATCACTTACCTCCGCCCAGCTTTCCCGTTTATTATTATATTTGCGGCTATAAGTCCTGAAAAATACGGGATAAGCAGCAGGAGCGCTTTCGGGGAAACAAACTTCTGTTTTAAGACGGGGAATTCTAGCACCATATAGTACTTGTGCCTCTACAACATTATAGAGATCCAAGCTTAGCGCAAAAAATGCTTAAATCACTCTGCATTTAGTGTATTAATTGTAAAGATAAACAGGTAATACGCTATTAGTAGTTTGAAGCACAATTTAGAGACCTGAAAATAATCCATGATTAAATTATTTTCAGGTTTGCCAAAATCATGATTTCTTCAGTTGCTAATATCCTTTACCAACAAATTCTGATTATGCTATGATAAAAATTCTGCTAAAATATTGAACCGAATCACGCAGAAATTTTAGAGCCATAAACCCATGATTAAGTTGAGATTAAAGCGATTTGGCAAGAAGTTTGAAGCCAGCTATCGCATTGTAGTTGTCAATAGCACCAGCCGCCGCGATGGTCGTCCCCTTGCCGAGCTTGGTTTCTACAACCCACGTACCAAAGAAACCCAACTTGATGTACCTGCGATCGTCGATCGCATCAAAAAAGGTGCTCAACCCACTGATACAGTACGTCGTATTCTCGAAAAAGCTAAGGTATTCGATCTCGTTAGCGCTTAAAACATAATTAATAAAATAATTAAAATAAAATAATTATAAGTTTTTGCCTAACAGCAATGCCTAACTAAAAAATGCCCGACTATAACTCCTTAATTAGTTTTTTGCTAAAGCCATTACTAGCTCATCCAGATGCCTTGCGGGTAGATTTTGAGTCAAATAGCAAAAGCGATCGCGTCTGGATCAGAGTTGCATTCGATCCAGAAGATCGAGGGCGAGTTTTTGGCAAAGGGGGACGAACAATCCAAGCGGTGCGGACAGTTGTCATGACCGCAGCCCAAGAAGTTGGTCATAGCGCCAGATTTGAAGTTTTTGACCCAACCCCCAACGCAACCTCCGATGACTCTCAAGACAATAACTCAGAGCGTCGAGAACGCCAACAAGTACAGGTCGAGCGTCCTCGGATCAATGTTGAAAAACCGAAGCGACGTGAAATCATTAACTAAAATAAAGGGGTCGCTAAGCGACCCCTTTATTTTTTAGTGAAAACAGTATATGAATGCAGGTGCGGAAATTCTTTGCATTGGGACAGAGTTATTACTAGGCGAAATTCTTAATAGTAATGCTCAATACCTAGCTCAACAGTTGGCTTTATTAGGAGTCCCACATTTTTATCAAACCGTTGTTGGCGATAACCCCGATCGCATTCATCAAGCCCTAGAAATTGCCGCTAGTCGCTCTAACTTAATCATTACTACTGGTGGGTTGGGCCCGACACCCGACGATCTCACCACCGAGGCGATCGCTAATTTCTTTGATACCCCCCTCGAAGAGCGTCCCGAAATTTGGGAACGCATTCAGCAAATGGCAGCGCAAACTGGGCGCAAACTTACTGCCAACAATCGCAAACAAGCCTTGCTACCCAAGGGAGCCGAAATTTTACATAATCCTGTTGGTACTGCCCCCGGCATGATCTGGGAACCCCAACCCAATTTATTAATTCTCACCTTCCCCGGTGTACCAAGTGAGCTATATCCCATGTGGGAGCAAACGGCTGCCCCTTTGTTGCAAGCTAGAAATTATGGACAAGGCATATTTCACTCCAAAGTTTTGCTGTACTGGGGGATCGCTGAATCAGCATTAGCAACTAAGGTCAATCACTTATTTGATCTCAAAAACCCCACAGTTGCACCCTATGCCAACTATGGACAAGCCAGACTCAGGATTACGGCAAGAGCCAATACTCAAGAAGAGGCGATCGCCTTAATTGCCCCCGTCGAAGCGGAAATCCGCGAACTCACAGGTGAGTTTTGCTATGGCACTGACGAGGACACCTTAGCAAGTGTGGCAGGCAAACTCTTACAAGAACGCGGACAAACCCTCGCCGTTGCCGAGTCCTGTACAGGCGGATGGTTAGGGCAAACAATCACAGAGGTATCAGGTAGTTCCAGCTATTTCCTTGGTGGCGTGATTAGCTATAGCAATGAAGTCAAAGCTGATTTGTTAAATGTCGATCGCCAAACTCTTGAGCACCATGGAGCTGTTAGTGCGAACGTTGCCGAACAAATGGCGATCGGCGTTAAGTCAAAACTTAAATCTGATTGGGGCATCAGCATTACGGGGATTGCAGGTCCAACGGGTGGCACAGAGACTAAACCTGTGGGGCTAGTTTATGTCGGGATCGCTGATCCTCAAGGCAAAGTCGAGGCGATCGAGTTACGCTTTAGTCCCTCTAGAGGTAGAAATTGGATCAGAATGGCAACTGTAAGCTCAGCTTTAGATTTGTTTAGAAAAAGATTTGTTATGATTGGGTAAATAAACCTAGATGATGATAGGGAGCCAACCATAGTGAAAGCGATCAAGAAAGCTCTGAAAGAGATCGGCGAAATTCTAAATCGCGTTTTGGAAGCCCTTTTGGGACAAAACCAGCCCCAACCTGAGTTGATTCCTATACCAGTAAGAAATAACTCACGACGCTCCAATCGCCATTAAGGTTAAATTAAGACTCGCGATGCGAGTCTTAATTTTGCGGGGAAACCTTAGTTTTTAAGCCAATGTAAAGCTCTGTAATAATAAGTTCGGATTAAACTTGAAAAGTTTGTCAAAACAGAATGCAAAGCCTTATACACAAGGCTTTGCATTCTGTTTGTTGAGAGAGAGTTGACTAGGTAAACCCTCTCTCAAAACTCGTTTCAAATTATGCTGAACTCATGCTAATTGTCAAAAATCACAATAAAATTCTTGGGATATATAGCAATCCTAAATGGTTTGTGGAAACGTACCCCTTCGAGATGCGTCTCCACAAACCCAAAAATCTATAAACGATTTAGGACTGCCATAGCACTTGAGTGTGTAATAGCAGTATTGCGGAGACGTATGGTATGGGCAAAAATTTACATATTTGTTTGAATATGGTGCATGACCCGCATTGGCTAGGCGGAGTGCTATATATTCAAAATTTAATTCGAGCGATCGCCCAATTACCAAGCCATGAAACTGCACATATCAAACTTAGCTTAGCCCTATTTAAATCAAATTCTCACCTAGCTGAGCCAATAAAACATCTAGTAAATAGAGTATATGCAGGTACTTTTGCTGATTATGCTTATTTAAAAGCTTGTAAACTCTTAGCAGAATATGTTCCACTTGTCCCATTACAATTGCTCAATCCGCGCTCCTATGACTTTGTATATCCAGACTTATTAGGAGCAAGATCTGCATATAAATGGGGCGCATGGGTTTGTGACCTTCAGCATTGTCACTTACCACATTTATTTTCACAGAAGCAATTAGAGCAACGTAATAACGAATTGCAAAGAATGGCAGATAAAGCTCCTATTATTGTACTGAGTAGTGAAGCAGCTCGTAATGATTTTTGTGAGCGCTATTCTCAAGCAAGCGATCGCACAGTAGTCATGCACTTTGCTAGTTTCATTGATCCTCGATGGTTTGAGAAAGATCCGTACCTTACACAATCTCAATATCATCTGCCTGATCATTTTTTTTTAGTAAGTAATCAGTTTTGGAAACATAAAGATCATGGCGTAATTATTGAATCTTTAGCAATTCTCAAAGAGCGTAAAATTTATCCAACCATCGTATGTACTGGCACTTTATCGGACTATCGAAATCCCGAATATTTTCATCAATTGCTATCTAAAATTGATTCTCTCAATTTAAAACAACAATTTATTATTTTAGGAGTCATTCCTCGAGATGATCAAATTCAACTAATGAGACAATGCACAGCAGTCATTCAACCTTCTTTATTTGAAGGATGGAGTTCGGTAATTGAAGATGCACGTAGCCTAGGGAAAGCAGTTATCGCTTCTGATTTCCCTGTTCACCTCGAACAAAATCCCCCTAACTCCTATTTCTTTGAACAAAGTAATGCAGAAGCACTTGCAAATGTAATAGAAACTTCTCTAACAACCTTAACATCAGGCGCAAATCCACAATTAGAATCATTAGCCCGTCAAGATAATCAAGAAAGAATCAATACTTATGGTAGACGCTTTTTAGAAATTGTCCATCGGGTAATTTAGTTATGCAGACTTATATTATTATTCCTGTTCATAATCGCAAAACACTTACTTTAGCTTGTCTTGCAAATCTCAAAACCAATGGGTATCTCCCCAAATATCATGTAATTGTGGTAGATGATGGCTCTAACGATGGTACTACTGAAGAAGTTCATGAAGTATATCCAGAAGTTATTGTGCTCAAGGGGGATGGAAATTTATGGTGGACTGGCGCGATCGCTTTAGGAATGCAATATGCTTACGAGCAGGGAGCAACTCATTTTATTTGGCTAAATGATGATTGTTTAACTACGCCTGAAACTCTAGATCTATTGATAGATTTCTTGCAGAGTAATCCTAATTCTATAGTTGGTGCTTCCTGTTATGCAGAAGACTCTGGCTTATTAATAGAAACAGGAGTTAAGGGTAGAGTAAGAATTAAAGCTTTAGAGCATGAAGTTGCAGATGTAGATGGACTGAGTGGCTATTGTGTTGCGATGCCAGTAAGTATATTCAAGAAAATAGGTCTTCCCGATGCTCGTAAGTTTCGACAATATGCTGGTGATGGAATGTACACCCTAAAGGCAGCTAGAGCGGGGTTTAAGGTATGTATTTTAGGTAAAGCTAAAGTAACTTTAGTGGAAGAGAAAGATCCTATTCATAATTTCTCTAACTATCTTCAAAAGAAAAATAATCGCAATTTTAAATCAATCTTCTGGGATTATAAATCTCCTTATCATTTACCAACTCAGTTTTATTACCATACTTACAAGTATGGTACTTTAATTGGATTTCCACTATTCACCGCTAAGTTACTTTCTTGGTTAGTGCGCTTTTATGGATAAACCTCTACACATTGTAATGCTCCACAATCGTTATCAATATGTTGGCGGTGAGGATGTCTCAACAGATGCTGATGTAGAACTATTACGCAACTATGGTCATCGCGTTACTTTAATTGAAGTTCATAATGACATCATCAAGTCTTATTCTCAATTTGCTAAGCTTCAATTATTTGCGGAGACAGCTTGGAATTTTAAGGTTTATCGCGAAATGCGATCGCAATTTCAAGAATTGAAGCCAGACCTTGTCCATGTCCAGAATTTCTTTCCTTTATTTTCGCCATCTGTCCACGCCGCCGCAAAATCATTAAACATCCCAACAATACAGCATCTTCACAACTTTCGTTTAGGCTGCCTGAATGGCTACCTATTTCGAGATGGTAAAATTTGTGAGATCTGTGTGGGAAAAAACCCTTGGCAAGGTATCACCTATGGCTGCTATCGTGATTCACCTATCGCATCTTTAGCGGTCTGGGCAATGATCACGATCAATAGATGGCGGCGCACTTGGTGGCAAGATGTTGATGCTTTTATTACCCCTAGTCAGTTTTCTGCCCAAAAGCTTAGTGAGATTGGTCTTATAAGGGAACGTATTTATACTATAAATCCCTATATTAATCCTCCAAATCAGGAAAATGTTTCATCTCATCTTTCTACTACACCTAATTTTTTATTTGTAGGTAGGTTATCGTCGGAAAAAGGAGTAATCACGCTCTTAAAAGCATGGATGGAATTAAACATGCCAGAATGGCTATTAAATATCGTAGGTGATGGTGCAGAGAAGTCCAATTTACAGAAATTTGTCAATGATGCAGGACTCAAGAATGTTCAATTTTTGGGATATTTGAGTTCATCACAGGTAACAAGTGCCATGCAGTTGGCGACTGTTATCGTTGTTCCTTCACAATGGTATGAAACTTTTGGGCGAGTAATTGTTGAAGCTTTTGCATGCAGTAAACCTGTAATAACTTCAGATTTAGGTGCTTTATCGGAACTTATCACTTCAGAACATAATGGCTTTTTAGTCCCCTGCGATCACGTTAGTATGTGGGCAGAAAAATTACGTTGGTGTGGGACGCATCCTGAAGAAATGCGAATTATGGGTAACAATGCTTTCGAGACTTATCAAACACTTTATACAAGCTCAGCAAATTACCAAAAACTGATGGCAATTTATGAGCGAGTACTGAGACATTAATGGTTGAGAGAGTCAGATTTTTTATGGTGCGGCTTTGTTGCACCATAAAAAATCTGACTCTCTACTATATATCCCTCCGTAGAGCTAGAGCTTCGATCGCGTTTAATAACTTTTCCTGTGTCCAGTTTTGATAGAGATTTGCGGCGATCGCAGCGCCACCAGCACCGACACCTTCTTTGACAAAACCTTGTTCATAGGCTCGGAGCTGAGGAAACCTAGATTTCGCAAAGCTCAGTTCGGTTGCGAGTAATGGGACATCTTGCACTGCCAAGGCTAAATCGATTGTATTGCCTGTGGGATCTTCAGCAACCCATCGGGTTGTCCCAATGATGATTGACTCAGGATGCCATGTGAGATTTTGATATTTGGCGATCGCTCTTGCAAGGGCGTATACCGCTAGCATTTGTGTGCCGCCTGCGAGCAAGACTCCAGCATGACGACTAGCAGCGATCGCCATACCTGCCACTACAATTTGCATAGGATCGCCAACAGCAGCAACGATTTCAAAGGGTGTTGCCTGTGCGGAGAGATGTTGCAATCCTGACTGTACGATTTCCCATTTTTGGTCATGGTTACAGGTGGGATGGGAGCTATTGATTTTATCCTTAGCATCTATCCCTAAAGCGGTGAGTATAGCTAAAGCCGTTGTTGTGCCACCAACTACGCATTCACTAAGGATGACATAGGCTCCCAAATGTGCCAATTTCTCTCCCCATACTAAGCCCTGTACAAATAATTGCAGGATCGTTTCTAGAGGGAGCGCTTTACCTGTGCTGACACATTTTGCTGGTAAACCATCGAGGGAAATTGCTTTAGTTTCAACTGTGGGAGCGATCGCTAAACCTGCATCAAAAATAAATAGAGGCAATTCCTGAGCTGCAACAACAGCACGGGAAATTAAAACAGGTGATGCGCCTGCAACTAAAGGTGGTAAAGGGAAGTTGATATTTTTGCCCGTAGCGAGAAATTCGGCATCAGCGATCGCAGTATATTTGCGGTCTTCAGGCGTTGCTCCTGCTGCTGAGATATTAGGAATTAGCCCTGTTTCGGTGAAACCTAGCACACAGGCAAATACTGGACATTTACCACGATAGGTTTTGAGCCAAGCTTTGGCTTTTTTGCGTTGTGTGTAGGATTTGATCATTAATTATTTATAGCAAAAGTAAACCTTGGGGCTTAGCCCTTAACTATTACTTTTTTGTTTGCGACAGCGATCGCTACAGTACTTTACTTCGTCCCAACATTTTTCCCATTTCTTACGCCATGAAAAGGGTTTACCGCAAATTACACAATCTTTGCTAGGTAAAAAGAATTTATTGCCTTTGTAAGCCATATTTTTAAAGCATTATTGGTTATTGGGCAAACGCCAACAGCACTTTGTCCTTTCTTAAAATCCAGATAAATCTTCAAAAGTTTGCTTTGCAGTTTTTGAAGATTTATCTTTAAATATAGCGTCCCCTAGTCTAGTGAAATATGAATTTGTTTCCCCGACTTCGGCGAGGCAACAAAATTCTGTAACTTACTTGCGTAAAAAGCACTATATACAAAAACTAAATTAGACTATAAAAGTCTTTATATAAATAATAAATGTATAAGAAACATAAATATATAAAGGCTGACAGCATGAATATGCGTCATTAATTTTTCGGTTATATTCTTTTATTTGTATAACGCTTATCTTGTCAAGCTCCTAAGCATCAGCCTATACTCCGTTAATCCAAGACTCAATTATTCTATATTTGCCGCTTGAGGTAGTGATCATTAGGATGAGCAGAGGTTCATGCTGACCGTCCTAAAAAAGTGCTGTTATCTTTAGAACTGCCAAAAGCGCAAATATGCGGATGGAACTTTAGATTCCCAACTCTAGTCACTATTTTCCCTGTAGAGCGATCGCTAGAATCCTATAGTTAATGCGATGGAACTTTAGATTCTAGATCCCAGTCACTATCGCCAAGTAGTTAGTTAGAACTTTGGTTACTAGTTTCCAAGTCACTACTTTTAAATGTGGATGGAACTTTATTTTTAGTTCTTTAGTCAATACGCCCATGTAGCGATGGAACTTTAAAAACTGCTTCCAGTCAATACTTTCAAGCAATTAGATGGAACTTTGAATTGTAGTTCCCTACCACTATCTTAATCAATTGCATTTACTAGGATAAATTCAATGTTTATGCTAATGGATGTGATGGGTTCTACTTTGCTTGAATTTCTTTGTTAACGTAAACCTCACTAAGGAAAACACAAATGGCTTTTATATCAACATTTGAACTACTTCTCAAGCCTCAACTTCCTAAGTCAATTACAGATTCAAGACCTGAGCTACAGCCACTCGCAAGAAACATCCTTCAAGGCTACTTCCTCACCATTGCCAACATCACCAACGAGCTTGTGTTTCTATCTGTCGTTGTTACCACAAGAACTCCTGGACTAGATCCCCAAAAGATTCTTACAGTTCTTGATACTACAGGTGTAAATGGTCCTGTAAGTAGTTTCTTTGATGGTATTGGCGAAACCAAAAAGTCACGCTTTACCTTTCCCGTCAATGCGAATGATACTGGATTGTTCATTTTGCAACCTAATGCGCTGAACGAGGAACTTAGGAAAGCAGCTGACTTTGAATTGAGAGGTTATGCTGAGATTTTTGTCAGTTCTGTATCAACAGCTAAAAAGACGAAGTTGCTGATTACTCCTGAGCATCGTGGTACTTTCTTTGGAACAGAACGTGCTGAGCTTGGAGAAGTTGCTTATGCACTACCAATTGCTGGTGGCAATGCTCTGCTTGAGCTATAGAAGCAAGCTTGTCTTTTCCCTTGCAATGGATATCTAAATATTAGGATGAGTGGTGTACAACGCTCGTCCTAATTCCCTTCTTAAGTTGTCATTGTGCTTACAGCACAATGACAACCACCATAACATCACTTATCTAATCAGCAAAACATTTATGCCAGAAACTAGTCAACTCAATTATAGAAGTTTGTCGCATAGTCAAGTAATTCTACATCCCAATCCTAAGGGAATTATCCAGTTTATTGGTGGATTTGTTTTTGGTTCCTTTCCTGTGCCAGCGTATAGATATTTGCATCAATTTTTGTTCGATCAAGGATATTCGCTGATTTTGTATCGCTTCCCATTGAATCCGTTTCAATTAAATCATTGGCAAGTTGCGCTAGATCTACTTAAGGAGCAATATGTCCTCAAAGTAGAAATTGTCAAATTACTCAAACAAGCAAAGCAACCTAGCGAAATTCTCAATGTCTATGCAAATCCTGCTAACTACCGATGGCTAGGTCATAGCCTTGGTAGTAAATATGTGATCTTGCTGGAAATTTTAAGCCATAAGCCAGAAAGACGTATCCAAGTGTTGCAAGATGCTTTAAGACAGGAAGATGTCAATAGTCTAGTCCAAAGCATTAATGTTGCTGAAGCAAAGAAACGGGAGGCAGAGGCATCCCTGCGCCAACTACTACCCGATGCTCTATCAATTAGTCAGTTTTTCATTCGCGATCAACCTGCGGTCTTAATTGCTCCTGAAGTCAGTAATACTGTGAGATTTTTAAGATCTGGTTGGAGAATATCTAGTTCTGGAACTAAACCGAATCAGCAGCAGACTGAAAACTTAATTCGAGACAGTAAAGAACTATTTAACTTAACGGGCATTATTTCTTTTAATTTGGATGCGATCGCTGAAGATGATGTGGCTTTTTTGGTCGAGGAGATTAAACATAGAGCTTTTCAGCCACCTTTATCCAAAGAGCTATATGGCTATCATCTGCAACCGCTTGGAATTCATATTGAAGATCTAGGGCGTGATATCGTGAATTTCTACGAAGAGCTAGAGCAACGTAAAGCTAAGAGCAAGCCTTCGCTAACTAGTGAACTCATTGCTGTCTAAGTAGCTACC